>NZ_JBQENC010000015.1:73926-106661 GCF_052044485.1 Pseudoxanthomonas sp. 22568 | reverse complement strand
TTTGGAATGAATCGACGGGCATCGCGAATCGCGACTGACGTCGCTCCCACAAGATGGGCGTCGCTGAAGTCTTGGAATGGCCGAAGCCGGCGGATTTCGAGAAGAGCCGAAAATCAAAAAGCCCGGGCTTATTCCCTTGTAGGAGCGACGTCAGTCGCGACCGTTGGGCTGCACGGTCGCGGAATTTTCCCGGTCGCGACTCACGTCGCTCCTACGGACACTCCGATTGTGGGAGCGACGTCAGTCGCGAGCTTTTCGGGTGAATCGACGGGCATCGCGAATCGCGACTCACGTCGCTCCCACAAGGTGGGAGCGCTGAAGCCTGCAACGCCCTTGATTCAGAACGGCTTGGCCAGCACCAGCCAGACGATGCCGATCAGGACGATCACCGGTGCTTCGTTGAACAGGCGCAGGGTGAAGGAGGACGGCAGCGTGCGGCCCTTCTCCACGCCCTTGAGCCAGCGGCCGGCAATGATGAAGTGGGCCAGCACCAGCACCACCAGGGTCAGCTTGGCGTGCAGCCAGCCGGCGCCGGGCGCGGCCATCGTCGGAAAGCCCGGAATCACCTTGTAACCCAGCCACAGCACCAGGCCCAGGATCACCGCCAGGCCGAACATGTTGTGGCCGAAGCGGTACAGCTTGCGTCCCATCAGCAGCAGCCGCGCCTGCACGTCCGGCTGTCCCGTCGTCTCGGCGAGATTGACCAGGATGCGCGGCAGGTAGAACACCGTCGCCATCCACGCGATCACGAACACGAGGTGGAAGGTCTTGACCCAGAAGTAGAGGCTGGCTTTGTCCACGCGGGACTCCGGTGCGGGCGAAGGGTGCGCGGATTCTCCGCCATCACGCGGACCGCTGTCCAACCGAAACACCATCGCCGCCCCTTTTACTCCGCCTCGCAAACCGGGATCCTTGCCGATGAGCTTGCCGAGGTTTCCATTCCGATGAAGAAGTACGACGCCCATTATTTCCAACGCTGGTATCGCGACGGCGAGATCGGCGGACCGCAACGTCTCGCGCGCAAGGTGGCGCTGGCGGTGGCCACCGCCGAGTACTACCTGGAGCGCCCGATCCGCACCGTGCTGGACATCGGCTGCGGCGAAGGCCCCTGGCGCGCGCCGCTGCTGAAGCTGCGCCCGCGCCTGCGCTACCTGGGCTTCGACAGCAGCGAGTACGCGATTGCCCGCTACGGGCGCAGCCGCAACCTGCACCTGGCCACGTTCGCCGATTTCGAATACCTGCGCCCCTGCCCGCCGGTGGATCTGCTGGTCTGCGCCGACGTGATGCATTACCTGCCCACGCGCGATCTGCGCCGCGGCCTGCCGGGGCTGGCGGAACTGTGCGGCGGCGTGGCCTTCCTGGAAACCTTCACCCGCGAGGATGAATACGAAGGCGACCACGACGGCTTCCAGTCGCGCCCTGGCCGCTGGTACCGCCGGCAGTTCGAGGCCGCCGGCCTGCGCGCGGTGGGCTCGCACTGCTGGCTGGCGCCCGCCCTGGCCGCGGAAACCGCCGCGCTGGAGATCCCGGGCGCTGGCTGAACAGGCCGATTCCGGGTGGTCCCGGATTGCGCTATGCTGCGCCGCAGCAGACTGCACCAAATCCGGGATTCCCGTTGCCCATGACTCTCCTGTACCAGTGGCATGAACTTGGCCGTGCCTGGATGGCGCCGCTCGCCTACATGGCCGAAGCCAACGCGCGCATCTTTTCCGCGCCCGGCAGCTGGCTGTCCAACCTGCCCGGCGCCGAGCGCATCGCCGCCGGCAACGAACTGATCTACCGCATCGGCAAGGACTACGAGAAGCCGGCCTGGGACATCCACGAGGTGGAAGTCGAGGGCCGCACCGTGCCGGTGGTGGAGCAGGAAATCATCAAGAAGCCTTTCTGCCGGCTGCTGCGCTTCAAGCGCTACACCGACGACGCCGACAGCATCAAGGCGCTGAAGGATGATCCGGTGGTGCTGGTGGTCGCGCCGCTGTCCGGCCATCACGCCACCCTGCTGCGCGACACCGTTCGCACCCTGCTGCGCGATCACAAGGTCTACGTGACCGACTGGGTCGACGCGCGCATGGTGCCGACATCCGAGGGCGCCTTCAGCCTGGACGACTACGTCGCCTACGTGGAGGAGTTCATTCGCCACATCGGCGCCGACAACCTCAACGTCATCAGCGTTTGCCAGCCGACCGTGCCGGTGCTGGCGGCGGTGTCGCTGATGGCCGCGCGCGGCGAAGCCACGCCGCGTTCGCTGGTGATGATGGGCGGTCCGATCGATGCGCGCCGCAGCCCGACCGAGGTCAACAGCCTGGCCACGCGCAACCCGCTGTCGTGGTTCGAGAACAACGTCATCCACAGCGTGCCGATGCCCTATCCCGGCCAGGGCCGGTCGGTGTATCCGGGCTTCCTGCAGCACGCCGGCTTCATCGCGATGAATCCCAGCCGCCACTTCATGTCGCACTGGGATTTCTACGCCAACCTGGTCAAGGGCGACCTGCAGGACGCCGAATCGCATCGCCGCTTCTACGACGAATACAACGCGGTGCTGGACATGCCGGCCGAGTACTACCTCGACACGATCCGGGTGGTGTTCCAGGAATTCCTGCTGCCGCGCGGCAAGTGGAAGGTCAACGGCGAACTGGTCAATCCGGCCGCGATCAGGAAGACCGCGCTGCTGAGCATCGAAGGCGAACTGGACGACATCTCCGGGCTGGGCCAGACCGCCGCCGCGCACGACCTGTGCACCGGCATCCCCAAGGCGCGGCATGCGCACATCACGGTTGAAGGCGCCGGCCACTACGGCATCTTCAGCGGCCGCCGCTGGCGCGACAAGGTGTATCCGCAGGTGCGCGACTTCATCGCCAGGTACGCCGACTGATCCCCCGCGCGACCACTCGCCTGCAAACAGAAAGCCCCGCGCGAGCGGGGCTTTTTGCTGCTGCCGTCAACTCTCGTCGCGGCACCCCTGTATGAAAACCTTGTTGTCGGTGACCACGCCCCAGCGTCCATCGGCGGCGCCGCATCCGGCGGTCCACGAACCCACCAGCACGCCTTCCTCGTCGTAGTAGTGCCACGTCCCCTGCCAACCGGCTGCCGCGTTGAAGGACACCAGCGCCAGGAATCCCAGCGAAGCCGCTACTGCAAGAACACGGTTACGAGCCATAACAATCATCTCCATGATGTTCGCGGCGGAAGACCGCGCCGACACCGTAGACATTCCCGCACGCGGCTTCTGTTAACCATGCCCCAAGTTGGCGGATGGCTGCATTCAGGGATGTGCAGGATGCGTCACACACTGCCGCGCGGGCGCCGGCGCGGAATCCCGGCGACCTTCGCTGCTTTCCGATCCCGATGCCACCGTTGGTGCGCGATGCATCGATGCCGTGGCGGGGAAACCTCCGCTTCCACCATCACCGCCGGTCAACCCGCCTCCGGAACCGCCATGCGCCATCACCCCGGACCAGGACCGCGGGTACGCGAACCGCGCCGGCCTGCGACCACCCGCTATGCTTGTCCCGGCCTCGTGCGGCCGGGCCGGGACAGCCGCCAGGACCGGGCATTTCACTTTCGACTCCCCGCTTCGTCTCTACCGGCATGGCTGAATCCAGAAATAAGTTGCCTCCCGGTGCACCGGTCCCCGACGGGGCCGGCGCGCGCGCCTCCGCCGAGGATCTGGTCCGCGACTTCAACCAGTCGCTGGTGCGCATGCTGCAGTTGCGGCTGGGCTCCTACGACGACGCCTGGGAGGTCGCGCAGGAGGCCTATGCCAAGCTGCTGAACCTGGGCAACGAAACCACCATCAGTTTCCACCGGGCCTACCTGTTCCGGATTGCGCAGAACCTGGCAACCGACCTGCTGCGCCGCCGCGCCCATACCGAGCAGCCCGCGCCGGACGGCGTGGACCTGTGGCCGGATCCGGGCACCAGCCCGGAACGCTCCGCCAACGCGGCGCAACTGGTGGAACGGCTGCCCGCCCTGCTGGCGGAGCTGCCGTACAACTGCGCCGAGGCCTTCCGGCTGGTGAGGGTGCAACAATTGAGCTTTGCCGATGCGGCAGGCGTACTGGGCCTGACCGAGCGCATGGTCCGCATCCATGTGGCGCGCGCACTGACGTACTGCCAGGAACGCCTGGACGGCATCACGGACGAGTGGGAGGAAGAACAATCATGAACCCGACATCCACGGAGCCGCGCAAGACGGCCCTGCGCGAGGCCGGCCACTGGCTGCTTCGCATGCAGGAAGAGGATGTGCCGTCGAAGGAACTGGAAGCCTGGTGCGACTGGATGGCCTCGCCGGCCAACGCCGCGGCCTTCGACGATCTGGCCGCGTTGTGGGAAGCGGCGGGAACGCTGGATTCGGACACCGTGTTGCGCGCGCGGGCCGCGCGCAGCGTCCAGCCCGCGACCTCCCCGTCCCGGTCCGCGCCTCCCGTCACGGCGCCGGCCCGACCCTTGCGTCGCCGCTCGCGTCGCGGCTGGGCATGGGCCAGCGCCGCCTGCGTGGCGTTGGCCGTGACGCTCGCCTGGTTCCTGATCCCGCGCGGTGCGCCGGAAGACCCGTCGCAGTCCTTCGCCACCGGCATCGGCGAACGCCGCCAGATCACCCTCGCCGACGGTTCGATCCTGGAACTGGATGCGGCGTCCGAAGTCAGGGTCCGCTACCACCCTGACCGGCGCGACATCGAACTGCGCAACGGCCGCGCTTACTTCCAGGTCGCGCACGCGCCCGATCGGCCGTTCGTGGTCGATGCCAAAGGCGTCCTCAGCCAGGCGCTGGGTACCCGCTTCAGCGTGGCCGAACATGGCGATCGCGAAGTGACGGTGGTGGTCGACGAAGGCCGCGTCCAGGTCAGCGCAGCCGGGGACGGGCGTGTTCGTCGCTACCTGGCCACCGGCAACCAGCGGATCCGCTACAGCCTTGCCAATGGCCTGCAACCCCCGCAGGCTGTCAACGCGCCGCTCGCCACTGCGTGGCGGCAAGGCGCCGTGGTCTACCAGGGCGAACCGCTGGACAGCGTGATCACCGATCTCAACCGCTATTCGCGCGTCCCGATCCGCCTGCAGGATCCCGCCCTGGGGCAACTCAAGGTCACCGGGCGCTGGGAGGTCGCCAGCATCGACCGCTGGATCGACGGCCTGGCCAAGGCGCTGCACCTGGACGTCCGGCGCAGCGAAGGCGAGATCTTGCTGTCCAGCGACGAACCGCAGAACAATCCGGTGAAGCGTCCCGCGGTGCCTCCCGGAGACGGCGCTCCCTGATCCGGAACACAGTCCTTGCCAGCCGCCGTTGCCGCCACCGTCCGCCATTGCATGCGCCCTCCGGCGCCGGCGTGGTGGACGGAGCTTTCCGGCTGGCGGCGGCGGGGCGGACTGGCGCTGCTGTGGCTGGGCTTCTGCCTGTCGGCGTGGGCGGCGCCCTCGCCACGCGTGGCCTTCCGTATTCCCGCGCAACCGCTGGACGAGGCCCTGCTGAGCTTTTCACAGCAAGCCGGCCTGCCGCTGGCGGCCGTCGGCGATCTGGGTGGCGCGCGCCGCAGCCCCGGGGTCAGCGGGGTAATGACGGTGGAGGCGGCGCTGGAACGCCTGCTGGAAGGCAGTGGCTACGCTTTCAGCGTGGAAGGCGGGGTGATCACCGTGTCGCCGCGCGCGCCGGCACGCGCGGAACAACCCGCGCCGCAGCCGATCGCGCTGGTCGCGCCCACCCGTACCCTGGCGCCGCTGGTGGTGTCGGCGCGCAAGCGCGACGAGCGCTGGATGGACGTGCCGATGGGATTGTCGGTGCACGCGGGTGAACGCATCGAGGCGCTGGGCCTGCAGAACGCCACCGACGTACTGCGGCTGACGCCCGGCGTGGCCGCGGTCGACGCCGGCGCCGCCTTCACCCAGGTGCAGATCCGCGGCATCTCCAGCTCATTGGGCGGCAACGACAACGGCTACTACCTGGACGACATTCCCTTCACCGGCGTCACCGTGCCGTGGCATCCGGACACGCGCGCGTTCGATCTGGAACGGGTGGAAGTGTTGAAGGGCCCACAGGGTACGCTGTTCGGCGAAGGCTCAATGGGCGGCACCGTGCGCATCCTCACCCGCGCGCCTGAACTGGATCTGTTTTCCGCCGCTGTGCAAATGGGAGCGTCCAGCACCGAAGGCGGCGCCGACGGCGGCATGGGCAAGGCGATGGCCAACCTGCCGCTGGTGCCGGACAGGCTCGGCCTGCGCCTGGTCGCCACCCGCGAAACGCTGGCCGGCTGGGTGGACACGCCCGACGGCGGTCGCGACATCAATCCGCAGCGCGTCACCACCCGGCGCGCGCGCCTGCGCTGGTCGGCCAGCGACACCTGGATGACCGATTTCAGCCACATCGGTTCCACCACCCTTGCCGAGGGCGGCGGCTACGCGGCCACCGATGTCCTGCAGACCAACGCCTATCAGGACACGCGGTCCCGCTGGCGCGCCAACAGCATCAACAGCAGCCTGGAACTGCCCGCCTCGCGGCTATTGCTGGTGGTGTCGGATGCCCGGCTCGAATACGTGATCGACGGGATGCTCACGCCGACGTCCACGCTCCGGGGAACCCTCGACATCGACGTGGACAGCTCGGAGCTGCGCTGGAGCTCGCACGGTGCCGGCCCGCTGGAGTGGATTGTCGGCTATTCGCATCGCGAAGCACTGCGTCGCGATGCGCTGTTCGTCGATGGCGAATACGCGGTGGCGCGGCAGTCCAACCGTGCGGACGCATTGTTCGGCGAAGTCACGCTGACACCCCGGGATTCCGCCTGGTCGACCACCGCCGGATTGCGCTACTTCACCGACGAGGTCAACGGAACGGCACTGTCCTCGACACGCGACACGCGCCTGCGCTCGACCTTCCATCGGCTCACGCCGCGGATGAGCGTCAACCGGCGGTTCTCGGATCAACGCACGGTTTATGCCAGCGTCGCCGGCGGATTCCGCTCGGGTCAGTTGCAGCCGGCCGACTCGCAGGCCGCCGCGCTCGCCGCCGGGATCACCCTGCCCTCCACGCTGCCACCCGATTCGCTGGTGTCCTACGAAATCGGACTCAAGCAGATCACCGCCGGTGGCCGCCTGCTGGTGCAGGGCGCTGCGTTCCACACCCGTTGGCATGATCTGCCGGTGCGGGTTCCGATCGACGGCACCCACAACGGGTTGATCAATTCGAACGGCGCGATCGTGCGGGGCGTGGAACTGGGGATGAGCTACGCGCCCGCGGCGCAACTGCGGCTGGAATTGGGCGCGACCTGGCTGGACGCCCACTATGCCGCCGACGTGCCGGGCACGCCGCTGCGCCGTGGCACCCAGATCTACAACGTGCCCCGCACCAGCCTCTCGGGCACCGCCACCTATGCCTGGCCGATCGGACCGGACATGAACCTGACCGCGGCCAGCCGCGCCAGCTACCACTCGCGCCGCCAGACCGGCCTGGTCGAAGGCGACGAAGGCGACGCGATCCTGGATCTGGGCCTGCGCCTGGGCCTGGAGTCCACGCGCGGATGGAGCAGCTATCTGTACGCGGACAACCTGCTCGACGAACAGGGCGCGGTGGATGGCCGCGCCCCGTACGGCAATGCCACCCGCCTGCGTCCTCGCAGCTACGGCATGGAACTGCACTACCGCTTCTGATCCTGCCGCCGGCGCCTGCGCGCCGTGCCCATTTCACTTTTGTTGCACCGGTTCGTCATGGCATCGAGTGACCGGCGGGCGCGGGGGATATCCGCGCATGCCGGCCTTCCGACCGTCATCAACCGGAGTCCATCCATGTCGTCCACGAAGCCACGTGTCACGTCGCGTCCCGTTTCTCCGATCCGCAACCATCTGGCCGCCGCGATCCTGCTGTCGCTGATCGGCGCGCCTGTCCATGCCCAGCAGGCCACCGCAACGCCCGATGGGCAGGCGTCGGCGCAAGCCTCCGATGCCGTCGATCTGGGCGCGGTCACGGTCACCGCGCGCAAGCGCGACGAGCGCCAGATCGACGTGCCGATTGCCATCACCGCGGTGACCGGCGAGCAGATCGATGCGATGGGCCTGCGCAACGTGGTGGACGTCATCAACATCACCCCCGGCGCTTCCTCCATCGACACCGGCGGCGCCTTCACCCAGGTGCAGATCCGCGGCGTTTCCAGTTCGCTGGGCGGCAACGACAATGGCTACTACGTCGACGAGACGCCGTTCACCGGCGTGACCGTGCCCTGGTATCCGGACACGCGATCCTTCGACATCGATCGGGTGGAAATCCTCAAGGGTCCGCAGGGCACGCTGTTCGGCGAGGGCTCGATGGGCGGCACAGTGCGCATCCTCACCCGCAAGCCGGAATTCAACCGTTTCGGCGCCGGGGTGGAACTGGATGGCTCGCGCGTGGGCGGCGGCGGCGATGGCCGCGGCGCCAAGGCCTACGTGAACATCCCGCTGGTGGACGACCGCCTGGCCCTGCGCCTGGCCATCACCGACGAGCGCACGCCCGGCTGGATCGACAACACCAACACCGGCGCGAAGAACGTCAACGACAACGACATCCGCACCTGGCGCGCCAAGGTCCGCTTCGCACCGACCGAACGCTGGAACATCGATCTCGCCTACTGGAAGTACCGCTCCGATTCGGAGGCCGCCAGCAACAGCGCTTACGACGACGGCACCAACAACTCGTTCCTGGCCAGCCACAACGAATGGGACTCCGCCAGCCTGACCAGCACCTACGACCTGGACGCCTCGCAGATCGTCTACACCTTCTCCGACGGCAACCTCAGCTATCCGCAGACCGGCGAGCTGTCGGCGGGCATTCCGCTGGACGCGGCGATCGACATCGGCGTGCGCACCCACGAATTGCGCTGGGCCTCGACCGGCGAGCACCGGCTGGACTGGACGGTCGGCTACTACCTGCGCAAGGCCGAACGCGCGGATGTGCTGGACATCCCCGGCATCGTGACCAGCAACTCGCGCCAGACCAACGACGCCCACGCGATCTTCGGCGAGGCCACGCTCAAGCTGCCCAATCCGGCCTGGGCGGTGACCGCCGGCCTGCGCTACTTCAAGGACAAGGTGGACGCCGCCGACGCGGCTTCCGATGGCAGCGTGTCCACGCTCAACGCCACCTTCGACAGCTGGAATCCGCGCTTGAGCCTGTCCTACAAGCCGTCGGACAGCACCACCTTCTATGCCTCGGCCGCGCGCGGATTCCGTTCCGGACAGTTGCAGCCGATCGGATCCATCAAGCTGGCCGAACAGTACGGTGTGGACCTGCCCTCGCAGATCTCCGCCGACTCGATCTGGACCTACGAACTGGGCGCCAAGTCGGTGCTGGC
Source organism: Pseudoxanthomonas sp. 22568 (assembly GCF_052044485.1). Classification (NCBI taxonomy): domain Bacteria; kingdom Pseudomonadati; phylum Pseudomonadota; class Gammaproteobacteria; order Lysobacterales; family Lysobacteraceae; genus Pseudoxanthomonas; species Pseudoxanthomonas sp. 22568. Next base: position 97,351 of record NZ_JBQENC010000015.1, on the reverse strand, counting down.
CGATGGCAAGTTGCTGCTGGAAGGCGCGGTCTTCTACAGCGACTGGGAGGGCGTCGCGGTGCGCGTGCCGATCACGCCGGAGATCAACGGCCTGACCAACTCCGACGGCACCCGCAACAAGGGTGTCGAACTGAGCGTGACCTACAATCCGGTCCGCGCGTTGACCCTGCAGTTCGGCGGCAGTTGGGTCGACGCGACTTACTCGGCCGACGTGCCCGGCACGCCGTTGCATCGCGGCACCGCGGTCTACAACGTACCCAGGACCAGCCTGAATGCCTCGGCCGCCTACAACTGGGACGTCGGCGCGAACCTGCGCGGCGTGGCCTCGGTCAACGTGCACCACGACTCCGCGCGCGAAACCGCGCTGACCGCCGGCACGCCGGGCGACGCCCTGACCCTGGCCGGCGCGCGCATCGGCCTGGAATCGCCCGCCGGCTGGGGCGTGTACCTGTATGGCAACAACCTGACCGACGAGGACGGCGCGATCAACGCGCGCGGCGCGAGCGAGTTCGATTCGGACGGAAATCTGATCCGACTCGGTGCATCCAATCGCCCGCAGCCACGCACCTTCGGCGTGTTGTTCCGCTACGACTACTGATGCGCCCCATTCCCCATCACACACTCGCTCACCGGAGATCCGATCCCATGACGATCACGCAACGAATGCTGCCCGCGCTCGCGCTGGGCCTCGCGCTTTGCCTGCCCGCGGCATCCCGCGCCGCCGATGCCGACGCGCTGCAATGGCTGGAAGATCCGCACGGGGCCCAGGCNNNNCGCGCTGCCCTCGCATGCCACCGTCAGCCGTGAACTCGGCTCGGCGCTGGCGCAAGCGCCGGCCGAACCGGACCAGTACCTGCTGGGCGAACGCGCGGTGCGCCTGTATCGCGACGCCGCGCATCCCTATGGCCTGCTGCAGACCGCCGCACGCGACGCGCAAGGCGTGGCCGGCGAGTGGAAGACCGTGCTGGACGTGGCCGAGTTGCGTAAGCGCGAAGGCATTCCGTTCGAACTGCAGGTCTACAGCTTCGGTTCCAGTTGCCTGGCGCCGGAGTACGCGCGCTGCCTGCTGCGGCTCTCGCCCGGTGGTGGCGACGAGGTGGAAATCCGCGAATTCGATCTCGCCACCGCGCGCTTCGTCGATGGCGGCTTCCGGGTCGGCAAGTCGCGCGCGTTCGCCGAGTGGATGAGCGCGGATCAAGTGCTGGTCGGCCATACCCTGGGCGATCAGCCGAAATCGCTGGCCGGCTGGCCGGCCGCGTTCGGCCTGTGGAAGCGCGGCCAGGCGCTGGCGGACGTGAAGTCGGCGTTCCAGGGCCAGCCGGGCGATGCGATCGTGCAGGCCACCACCGTCGGAACCGACCGCGTGCAGGCCGTACTGACCCGCGCGATCGACTATTCGACCTTCGAAGTCAGCCTGGTCGATGCCAGCGGCGCGTCCCGCACGTTGCCGCTGCCGCAGGCGATCAAGCCGTTCGGCGTGCTGGCGACCTCCGCGCGCCACATCGTGGTCCAACTGGCCATGGACGCGACCATCGAGGGCCAGCCGTATCGCGCCGAAACCGTGATCGCCTATGACACGGATCCCGCCACGCCGGAAGGCAAGCGCGTGTCGGCGGTATACGTGCCGGCGGCGGACGAGTTTGTCGATGCCGGCTTCGGCGGGCTGGCGGCCACGCGCGACGAAGTGTTCCTGATCATCAACCAGCACTTGCGCCAGCGCGTGGTCGCCGCGCGCGACGACGACGGCGATGGCCGCTGGTCCACCCGCAAGGTATTGGACGTGGCGGCCGGCGACACCGTGAGCCTGCGCGCGGACGAGCGTGACCGCCGCGAACTGGCAATCTCGGTCGCCGGTTTCGTCACTCCGCGCAGCCAGTACCTGCTGCGCGACGATGAGCCGCGGCGCCTGCTGGCCCAGGATCCGGTGCTGATGGACGGCGCCGGTTTCACCACCGAAATCGGTTCGGCCACGTCGCGCGACGGCACCTCGGTCGACTATTTCCTGCTGAAACCGCGCCATCCCAAGCCCGGCCCCCAGCCGCTGCTGATGACCGGCTACGGCGCCTTCGGCATCTCGGTGCGTCCGGGCTACTTCGACGCCATCGTCGGTGGTCCGGCCCTGAAACTGTGGCTGGAGCGCGGCGGTTCGCTGGCGATTCCGGCGATGCGCGGCGGCGGCGAACGCGGCGCGGCCTGGCACACCGCCGCGATCCGCGAGAAGCGGCAGAACTCGTACGACGATTTCATCGCCGTCACCGAGCACCTGATCCGCAGCGGCTTCACCGCGCCGGACCGGATCGGCATCTTCGGCATGTCCAACGGCGGCCTGCTCACCGCGACGCTGGGCACGCAGCGGCCGGACCTGTTCGCGGCGGTGGTCAGCGACGTGCCGCTGACCGATCTGGTGCGGATGCGCCACATGGGCATGGGCGCGGCATGGATGAACGAGTACGGCAATCCCGACGTGCCGGAGCAGCTCGCCGCGATGCTCAAGTATTCGCCGTACCAGAATGTCCGCGCGGGCACGCGCTATCCGCCGTTCCTGGTCACCATCTCGACCGAGGACAACCGGGTCGGTCCCGGCCATGCGCGCAAGCTCGCCCACCGGCTGGCCGATGCCGGCGCCACCACCTACTTCTACGAGGACGAGGAAGGCGGACATGGGGTCAGCGATGCCCTGCGCAATCCGGAGCTGATGGCGCTGCGGATGAGTTTCCTGATCGACCGGCTGATGCCCGCGAACTGACAGCGCGCGCCGCATTCGACCGAAAAAAAGGGGCCCGCGCGATGCGGGCCCCTTTTCTGCATTTGCGGCAGGAGCCGGGTGGGCTCACACCACCGGCGTGCGCACCAGCAACTGCTTGGCGAGCCAGCCGTGCACCTTGCCCACGCCGCGCGCCAGATGCAGGGTGGCGAACAGCAGCAGCACGCCGGACGCGCAGACGAAGGGCAGCAGCCAGGGCGCGTCGTAGGCTAGGCTCCAGTCGTCGAACCAGATGCCGGCGTGCGGCAGCAGTAGCGCCAGCGGCGCGGCGGCCAGGCCCAGCGACAGGCTCAGCAGGGTCACCGCCACGCTGAAGTACAGCACGCCCAGCGGTTGCATCAGCAGGAAGTACAGCATCGCCGTCCAGGTGCCGCCGTCGGTGAACATCTCCTTGATCCGGGTCAGCCAGGGCTTGTCGCGCTGGGTGTACAGCGGCCGGCGCGGCATGCGTTCGCCCAGCAGCGCTTCGACGATGCGGCCCTCCACCAGCGACAGCACCCGCACCGAGGCCAGGAACAGCATCAGCAGCGGGATGCCGATGATCAGGATCAGCAGGCCGACCGACAGGCTGGCACCGGTGACCACCCAGGTGAAGTAGAAGACGCCGGTCGCCAGCGACAGCAGCATGTAGAACAGCGCGCCATAGGTGCGCGGATCCGCCGCCACGCCGAAGAAGCGTCCAATCGCCGAGCGGCGCTTCGGCGGCGCCGGCGGCTTGAGCGCGCGGGTCACCGTCACTTCGGTCTCGCGATAGATGTCGGCGACCTCCTCGGGTGCGCCGTAGCTGCCGGCCACCGAGGCGATCACCTCGGCCTCGCTCTTGCCGGCTTGCTCGGCCAGTTCCGAACGCAGGTACTCCTCGGCGTCGTACAGGGCGTCCTGGATCAGCGCCGGATCCGCGCCGGCCAGCGCGGCCCGCAACTGCTCCAGGTATTCGGGGATGGAAGTGGGAAGACGCGGCGTGGTGGTGGTGTTCATGCGGTTATCCCCGACAGGACGGAATCGACGGAATCACGGGTGGCGCGCCAGGCGGCCGCCCAGGTCTGCAGGGTCTCCCGCCCTGCCTCGGTGATGCGGTAGTAGCGTCGCGGCGGACCGGCGATGGAAGGCTCGACGAAGCTGTCGAGCAGGCCGGCGCCCTCCAGGTTGCGTAGCACCGGATACAGCGCGCTCTGCTTGCCGCTGAGCACACCGTCGCCGACGCGTTCGAGCTGCTTGGCGATCAGGTAGCCGTACATCGGTTCGCCGGCCTGGGCCAGCACGGCCAGCAGGGCGAGCGACACCGTACCGGCGCTCAGCTCCTTCTGGAACTTCTTCAGGTAGGTATCGGCTTCCACCTTGGCGGTCTCCGGGGACTAGCGTGGAGACGATGCTATTGCGAAGTTGACTATAGCGAATGTGCTATTAGTCACTGGGCCGGATGACCGGCCTCACCACCCGGCCAGCAAGCATTCACGTGGCCGGAAGCGGTGATGACATCGTTCAAACGCGGCCGCGGCGCCGCCAGCTCCGGCCGCAGGCGCGGCAGACGCAGCGCAGTTCCCCGCCGCGTCCCGGGCGCTCCGGGCCCAGCAGCCCGCCACAGCGGCACAGCAGATCGGCGGTCCGCCGCGCCCGCCACAGGCGGGCGGTCGTCCACAGCCCCAGCGCCCCGGCTAGGACGAACAGCGCATAGGGCGTCCAGTCCCAGCCGGCCGGCGTGGCGGCCGACACGGGTTGCGCCCGCGCCTGCGATACCGCCAGCGAAGCCACGAACGCGGCGGCCAGCGCCGCCGCCGTCGGCGCGTAGGCCCGCGCCACACTCCAATCCCATCGATCCTGCATCGGCCATGTCCCCGTCGTCGCGTGGAGGCCGATTGTCCGCAGCGCGGTCGCGCCGGTTGAGACGCGCGATCAGGAATACCTGGCGCCGGCGTGCCCCGCCTCCCTCAACCCGGCGGATGCGCCTCATGCACCTCGACGGTGACGTGGACCAGTTCCTCGTGCACCTGCAACGCACGCCGGTAGTGATCCGGCGAATGCGGCCGCGCGGCGACCAGCGCCACCTCGCAGGCGTACTTGTCCCGGCCAACCCGCCAGACATGCAGGTCGGTGATTTCGGTATCGGGTTCGGCCGCGATCACCTCGCGGATCTCCTCCACCACCGGCGCATCCATCTCCGCGTCCAGCAGCACCCGCCCACTCGCGCGCAGCAGGCCCCAGGCCCAGCTCAGCACCAGCGCCGATCCGATCAGTCCCATCACCGAATCCATCCAGCGCGCGCCCCAGATCCAGCCCGCCGCCAGCGCGACGATCGCCAGCACCGAGGTGGCGGCATCGGCGACGACGTGCAGGTAGGCGGCGCGCAGATTCAGATCGTGATGGCCGGGATGCGCGTGGTGGCCATGGGAGTGCCCGTCATGCGCGTGCGCTGCGTGGTGATGTCCAGCGTGACCGTGGTGGTGATCCCCGTGATCGTGCGCATGAGCATGCCCGTGGTGGTGGTGCGCGTGTCCGTCCTTCAGCCACCAGGCGCAGAGCAGGTTCACGCCCAGGCCGACGACCGCGATGACGATGGCCTCGCGGTAATGGATCGCCACCGGATGGATCAGGCGTTCGACCGACTGGATCGCCATCAGGGCGGCCACGCCGAGCAGCAGGATCGCACTGGTGTAGCCCCCCAGCACTTCAACCTTCCAGGTGCCGAACGCGAAGCGGTGGTCCTGCGCATGGCGGCGCGCGAACCGGTAGGCGAACACCGACAGTCCCAGCGCCAGCGCGTGCGAACTCATGTGCCAGCCATCGGCCAGCAGCGCCATCGAGTTGAAGTACCAGCCGCCGGCGATCTCCACCACCATCATCGCCGCGGTCAACAGCACCGCGCGGCGGGTGTTGCGTTCGGCCAGCGGGTTGCCTTCATCGAAGACGTGTTCGTGGCGACGGGCGGCGGCGGCGGCTGACAGGGTCATGGTGGCGGAATGGGGACGAGGGAAGCACTCGCATTCTATACCCCCCGGGGGTATATTCGTTCCATGTCGCATATCAGCCGTGATCGCAGCCGCCTGCAGACCCGCGTCCGTCGCCTCAAGGGGCAGGTGGAAGCGCTCGACAAGGCCATCGCCGAAAGCACCGACTGCCTCGCGGTATTGACCCAGGCGGCCGCCGTGCGCGGCGCGGCGCAATCGCTGATGCTGGCCCTGCTCGACGATCACCTGCACGAGCACCTCGTCGCCGAAGACGACGCCGGCACCCGGCAGGCCGAAGCCGAGGCCCTGGCCGGCATGCTGCGCAGCTACTTCAAGTAGGCCGCGCGCGACGAAGCACCGACTGTGCGTAGAATCCGGCCATCCCATCACCGGAACGCATCGCCCATGTCCCTGCGCACCACCCTGCTGGCCTCCGCCGTGGCGCTGGCCGCCGCCCTGCCGCTGTCGGCCGCCGAACCGGCCAAGTACCGCAGCGCCCAGGAAATCCTCGACGCGTCGCCGGCCGGCGACTGGCGGACCCTGGATCCGGCCAACACGCTGTACATGGAGCTGGAAAGCGGCCGGGTGATCATCGAGCTGGCGCCGGCGTTCGCGCCCGAGCATGTCGGCAACATCCGCACGCTGGCGCACGAGGGCTTCTGGAACGGCCTCAACATCTACCGCTCGCAAGACAACTGGGTGGTGCAGTTCGGTGATCCGACCGAGGACGAAGCCAAGCGCAAGTCGATCGGCAGCGCCAAGGCCAAGCTGCCGGCGGAGTTCGAGCGCAAGGCCGAAGGGCTGCGCTTCGATCGCCTGCCCGACGCCGACGGCTGGGCGCCGCAGGTCGGTTTCGTCGACGGCTTCCAGGCCGGACGCGATCCGGCCACCGGCCAGGCCTGGATGGCGCATTGCTACGGCACCCTCGGCGCCGGCCGCGACACCGCGCCGGACAGCAGCAACGCCACCGAACTGTACGTGGTGATCGGCCAGTCGCCGCGCCAGTTGGACCGCAACATCACCGTGGTCGGCCGGGTGGTGAAGGGGATGGAACTGCTGAGCGTGATCAAGCGCGGCCCGGATCCGATGGGCATGTACGACAAGCCCGCCGACTACACGCCGATCAAGGCGATCCGTCTGGCCAGCGACGTGCCGGAAGCCGAGCGCACCGCGCTGCAGCTGCTGCGCACCGATTCGAAGACCTTCGCCGACGCCACCGAGGCGCGCCGCAACCGCCGCGATGCCTGGTACGTGCGGCCGGCCGGCCACATCGACCTGTGCAACGTGCCGCTGCCGGTGCGCGCACCGAAGCAGGGCTGACGTTTCTCCGGCGCCGGCTTGCGCCGACGGCCGACGGCCCCTCTCCCTCCCGGAGAGGGGCTTTGCATTTCAGGGAGGGAGCACCGCCGCGCCTGCATTCCGACCAACGGCCGGGAGCGGGCTTGACAATGCCGGTGGGCGCGCCCGATATTTAACCAATACGTTAATTGGTTAAATCATTACATGGCCGTCGACCGCATCTTCGAAGCGCTGGCGTCCCGCCCCCGCCGGGAAATCCTCGCCTACTTGTCCGCGCAGGAACTGACCGCCGGCGAGATTGCCGAGCGCTTCGAGATGAGCGCCCCGGCCATCTCGCGGCATCTGTCGGTGCTCGAGAACGCCGGGCTGGTCAGCAGCGAGCGGCGTGGTCAGTACGTGTTCTACCGGCTGGTGCCGGACAGCCTGGTCAACACCCTCACCGGATTCGCCTTCGAGATCTGCCCCACCGCCGGGCCGCTGAAACGCGAAGCGCGCCGGCGCACCGCCAAGGCCCGCTGAAGTTCCCCCGCCCAGCACGACAGGATTCCGCACGATGGCCAGCACCACCGAACCGGTTGCCACCTTTCCCCATGCGCGCATCCGCTCGCGCACGGGAGGACTTCCGGTGGAGGTGTTCCTGATCGCGCAGCTCGGTCACGGCGCCGGTGACCGCATGTATGCCGAAGCCACCGCGCGCCAGCGCGCCCATCCCCATTTCATCGACGAACTCGACGAACCCTCGACCAGGCTGGCCGGTACCGATTTCGACAAGGGCGACGCCACCGCGCTCTATACCTTCGCGGTGGGTCCGCAGGGCCATCCCTTCCACCGCCACGCCGGCCACCGGGTATTCACCGCGGTCACCGGCAGCGCGGGCGCGCTGCTGCGCTTCTCCACCGCCTCCGACGCGCAGATCGCCGCCGATCCGCACAGCTTCATCGACGCGCTGCACCACGTGCGGCTGCCGCCGGACAGCCTGTTCACCGTCCGCTTCGGCGATGGCGCCTGGCACCAGTTCGCCGCGCCGCACGCCGGTTCCACCCACCCGGTGTTCTTCGCGCTGTCCTGCCACACCGACGAACTGGGTGGTCCCTTGCCGCAGGCCGAACGCGATCGCGTGCTCAGCGGCGACGCCAACCTCGCTTCGCTGACAGAGCTGCTGCCGGATGCGGTGCTTGCGTTGCTGGAAGACATGCCGCCGGACGCCGCCGCCATCCCCACCGTCGCGCTGGCCTTCGACGCCGCGCCCGGCAGTTCCCGGCAACGCCTGTGCGCGCGGGTGCGTGGTGTGCTGGGCAACCTGCGCGGCGCGATATCCCGCTGGCGGCATGCGCGCGGCTACATCGCCGGACGCGGTCCGCGCGTGAGCGCGCTGGCGGAACCTCTCCCGCACTCGCTGCTGCGCGAGGAACTCGCGGGTGAATTCCACCATCAGGACACCTTCGTGCTGAGCGTGCGTGGAGAGGGATTCATGGGCCTGCGCGCGTCGCGGGTGCTGGCCGACGTGCTGGACGGTTTCCTGCAGCATCGGCCCGCGGGCGTCAGCGCGCTGATGACACTGCGCAACGTGCTGGTCAGGCCGCTGCGGCTGCGCACCTCGCCGCTGGGCTGCCCGGTGTCATCGCTGCTGTCGCCGCAGCGTGATCGGTTGTTCCTGGACCGCTTCCCGGTGCTGGCGCAGCAGGTGATACAGGGCGATCGCCTCGCCGAAGTGGTGCTGGGCGCGGACGATCGCCATCTGGTATTCCGCTCCTGCGTGGGTGTGCGGATCGTGTCCGACGATCGCATCGACATCAGCCTCGGCACCCGCGTCCGTTGCAGCAACCCGTTCGGCCACGTCTACCTGGCCCTGATTGACCGCGTGCACCGCACCTACGTGGCGCCTGCGATGCTGCGCGCGGCGGTGGAGAAGGCGGCCGAGCGCAGTGAAGTGCTGGTCGCCAGCGACGGTCTGTTTGCCTGACCTTTGGATGCTGCAATTCAACATCAAGTTTCCCCAATCGTCCGCTCTCATCAAAGGCCCGCTGCCGATCGGGGTAGTGCCAGCTTCACTCACATGGACATGCATGACCAAGCCAATCCCCAAGCCTACGCATTGACAAATGGTCGCCCTATGAAATAAAGACGATAGATCCCGAAGAAACCTCTGTCATGAAAATCTCAATAACAAAGAAATTGATGATTCTTTCCGCATTTGGAGCCATAACATCCAATGCAGATGCCAGATTCCTCTCTGTAGATCCTGTTCAGGCCAAAAACAACGGAACGAACTTCAACCGATACAACTACGCAAACAATAACCCGTATCGATTTGTCGACCCTGATGGACGATCGGCCATCGTCATCCATCACAAGGATGGGAGCTACACTATCCAGTTCCCCGCAAAATTTCGGGGAGATGCGGCGACCGTGGAAAACATATCCAAGGTGAAAGATATTGTTTCTGGAATGTCCGGTGAATATGCAGTAAATGGAAAGAATGCATCGGTCAGGGTCGAGATCACTGGAATCACAAAATCGACCCCAAGAAAGGCCAGAAATGATGTTCTTCTCACAGCGGGGCCGGCCCCGTCCACTGCGAGCGGAAGAAGCAATGCCGAAGTTGGAGGAAAGAAGATTGAAATCGATGTCACCGATAGATTTCGAGATAAAGGTGTTCCAGTCCATGAATTTGGCCACAATGCCGGCCTGGAAGATCTCTACGATCCGATCACTGGAAAGCCCAACCCGACGCATGGCAACAACATAATGAACAAGGTCCCGGGTGAAGTTGATTCTTCCAGCATTGAGCAGATCATTAACTCCGGCAAGAACACTCACAGGAAAGAGAAATGACGAGGACCCTGGCGCTTCTTCTCATATCTGCCCTACCCCTCCCCTCCCAAGCCACGTCCACTCGTGAAGATGTTGCATGGAAGTATCCGTGCGACCTTTATTTTTTCAACAGTTGCTCCCGCCTTCCAACTGGAATATCCGCACATTATTTTGTGCCTTCCGACTTTGGAATCCACGTCTTGCGGAAGGGCGAAAATGGGGATGAAGTATTGAGAGTGTATGCGGGCGATCACCCGAATTCCTCAAGCAGGCCAAAAATCGCTTCTTTTTCGGAAGGAGCGCAGAGCGTCGACGTTCACGCCGACATGGTCAAAGACGAACTGAATATTGACGTCTATATCAGATCTTCAAAAGGCCAGGGTTCCACACATATCCTAGGAACGATTACGCAGGACACATCCTCACAGTTCCGCGAGTTCATCGCAGCACTTCGCACCTGCACTTCACGGAAAAACAACCTTAATTGCCCTCAGAGCCCACAGTTGGGGGCAAAAATCCTGAGTGCGATTGATCAATTGAAAAGACAATAGATAGCCCGGACGAATTCCCTATCTCGCCAGCGCCTCGTCGATGGCCCGCTGCGCCAGCGGAGCCATCAGCGCATAGCCCGCGGGAGTCGGATGCACGCCGTCCGCCGCCAGGCGGGCTTCCAGTCCGCCTTCGGCATTGCTCATCGCGCCGTGATAGTCGAGGTAGACCGCGCCGGTGTCGCGCGCGTAACCAAGCATCCAGGCGTTCAATTCCCGGACCTTGCCGGCCGGATGCAGGCCAGGTCGCCACGGATAGTCGCTGACCGGCAGCACCGAGGCCAGTACGACGCGAATGCCATTGGCCCGCGCGAGTTCGGTCATCGAACGCAGGTTGTCCTCGATCATGTCCAGCGTGGCCGGGCCGGTGTTGCCCGCGATGTCGTTGGTGCCGGCGAGGATGACGACGGCGGCCGGCTTCAGGGCGATCACATCCTGGCGGAACCGCACCAGCATCTGCGCGGTGGTCTGCCCGGAGATGCCGCGATTGACGTAGGGCTTGCCGGGAAAGAACGCGGTGCCGTCCACGCGTCCCCAGCCATCGGTGATCGAGTCGCCGTAGAACACCACCCGCTGTTCGCCGGGTGCCGGTGGCGGCAGCGCCGCGTTGTCCTCGCGGTAGCGCGCCAGCTGCGGCCAGTCGATCAGGCGCTGCTGGAACGAGGCGATCTGTTCCGAATTCAAGGATGCCGTTGGCGCCACGAACAACGGATCAACCGCCTGTGAGGTTGCGTCCTGCGCGTCCTGCGCGCTCACCGGCACCTGTGCCAGCGAAGCGAGCGCGAGCACCGTCCATCCCCCTGCCAGCCAACGTTTCATCGCATGTCCCGGAAACCGAATCCGCCCGCAGTGTACGTCGGCGCGAGCGAAACGGTCAGGCCAGGGGTTCAGGCGTCGCCTTCGGTCCGTTTGTGCGCTTCCCGGATGATGCGCTTGTTGCGGATGCGCACCGCGCCGACCATCAGCAGGCGCAGGTCGCGCACGATGTAGTCGGCCAGCGCGGCGTCTTCGATGTCGTCGCCGTGCAAATCCAGGCGGAAGTCCTGCCCTTGCAGGCCACCGCCATTGCTGAAGTCGATCTCGAAATCGAACACCACCCGCTTCTGCGCGGCCGTCGCGATGTCGTTCATGGCTTCGGCGCCCGCTGGCTGAAGGCGACGCTGCCCAGGATCAGCAGGCCGGCGGCCAGCATCGCCGGGGTCACCGGCTCGCCCAGGAACAGCCAGGCGAAGGCCGCGCCGAACAGCGGCACCAGGTAGGTCACGGTCGCCGCGCGGGCGGCGCCGATGCGCTGGATCAGGCGGTAGTACAGCAGGAAGGCATAGCCGGTGCAGAGCACGCCGATCGCGATCGCGCTGCCCCAGGCCAGCGGCGAGATGGCGTTCGTCGGCCAGTGGGTGGCGGCGAACGGCGCCAGCAGCAGCGCCGAGCAACCCAGTGTGGCCGCGGCCGCGGCCGCTGGCGGAATGCCGCCCAGGTGGCGACGAACCAGGTTGACGCCCACGCCGTACAGCAGCGCCGCGGTCGAGCCTGCAACCACCGCCATGCCGACGCTGATGCCGCCGGCCTTGCTGGTCGCCAGCAACACCACGCCACCGAAGCCCACCAGCAGCGCGATGGCACGGCGGGTACCGATCTTTTCGCCGAAGAACAGGAAGCCGATCAGCGCGGCGAACAGCACCGTCATCGCGTTGCAGATCGCACCGATGGCGGCCGGCGAACGCTGCGCGGCCCAGGCGAACAGCAGGAACGGGATGGCCGAGTTGATCAGCCCGATGATCGCCAGCTTCGGCCACATCGCGCGGGTGAACACCGCGCGGTCGCGCCACAGGAACGGCAGCAGCACCAGCGCGCCCAGGGTCAGCCGGATATCCACCAGCGCGAACGCGCCGAAGGGCTCGGCCGCGATGCGCATGAACAGGAACGAGCTGCCCCAGATGGCGCCCAGGACCAGCAATTCGATCGGGGTTCGCCAGTCACGTGTCATCCCGCCTCCCAGCGAACCCGCCTTGCTCGCATCCGCCACCGCGCCGTTGCCCGCCATCGCCGTTCACCTGTTTTGTGTCTCGGCCATTCTGGCGCGCGCCACAAGGCCCGCAAGCGCATATTATGCGGGCAAGCCACAAATCTGGTTGATGTCTCCTCATGAATCTGCGCCCCGCCCTGCTGCCCGCCCTGGGCGTGTTCGCCGCCGCCGCCCGGCACCAGAATTTCGCCCATGCCGCGGAGGAACTGCACCTGACCGCCAGCGCGGTCAGCCACCACATCCGCAAACTGGAATCATTGCTGGGCGTGGCCCTGTTCCAGCGCCACGCGCGCGGGGTCAAGCTGACCCAGGAGGGCCGGCAACTGGCGGACGCGGCCACCGCCGCGCTGACCGACATCGAGGGAGTCGCGGCCAACCTGCGCCATGCGGACGGTGTTTCGGTGCTGCGGGTGACCACCCTGCACTCGCTGGCCTATTGCTGGCTGGTGCCGCGGCTGCCGCGCTTCACCGCGCTGCATCCGCATATCCGCCTGCAACTGGACACCGGCACCGCGCTCACCCGCTTCGACGAGGGCGGCCCCGACCTGGGCATCCGCCACGGTCCGGGCCAGTGGCAGGGTCTGACCGCGCAGCACCTGATGGACGACGAACTGTTCCCGGTCGCCTCGCCGGGCCTGCCGGGTGTCGAGGCGGTGAGGACGCCGCGCGACATCGCCCGCCTGCCGCTGGTCACCGATCTGGCCCTGCAGGGTTGGCGCGACTGGTTCCGCGCGGCCGGCGTGCGCGGCCTGCGACTGCCGGAGATGCACAGTTTCAGCGACAGCACCGACGTGATGCGCGCCAGCGTCTACGGCGTGGGCGCGGCGCTGGCGCGCAGGGTCATCGCGCAGCCTTACCTGCAACGCTACGAACTCATCCGCCTGCCCGGCCCGTCGTTGAAGGCGCGCTTCGCCTATTACGTGGTGCATCCCTCGCACAAGGCGCCGCGTCCGGCCGCGCTGGCCTTCATCGACTGGCTGAAGGCCGAGGCCGAGGACGAGCGCACGCCGTTGCCGCCGATTCCGGCGGATCTGCTGGGCCGCTGAAATCCACCCGCCCGCTACGGCTCAGAAGCGATACCAGAAGCGCGCGAAATAGGACGCGCCATTCAGGCCGAACTGCACGCTCTCGTAGATGTGGCCGTTGTCGGTCTCGTTGGGGTCCTGCCGGGTTGGAAACACGTCGAACACGTTAGCGCCGCCGAGGGTCAACTTGGCGTTGTCGGTGAAGCTGTAGGTGATGCTCAGGTCCGCCGAGGTCTTGGCCTTGTAATGCTGGTCCGGCACCGGCGGGCCGGAGAACGTGCCCAGCGTCTGCGAGCCGAAATGGATGATCTTCATGCCGAAGTCCCAGCGCTCCAGCGCGTAGTCGAATCCCAGCACCGCCTTGTTGCGCGGCGCGCCGTTTTCCACGAACAGGCGATCGCGCGGCGACAGCAACACCTCCTCCCGACCGGCGAGCGCCGGCGGCGTATGCACCTGGGTCACCTCGGTCTTGCTGTAGTTGGCGGCCAGGTAGGTGCTGAGCTTGCCCGCGCCCGCCTGCGCCTCCCACGACAGGGTCAGATCCACGCCGGTGGTGCGGGTGTCCACCGAATTGAAGAAGAAACGCGCCAGGCCCACGTCCAGCGCCTCCAGCGCCGCGCCGATGACCGGATCGCTGGTGTCGAACTCGCCGCTCAGCACCACCCGATCGTCGATCTCGATGCGGTAGGCATCCAGGGTCATCGATACCGCCGCGGTCGGCGACCAGGTGAAGCCCAGGGTGCCGCCGCGCGAGGTTTCCTCCTTCAGCGCGGGAATCCCGGCCAGGTTGGCGAGCGCACCGCCATTGGGCGCGATCACCACATCCACCGGTTCGCCGCTGATGAAATCGGTGATGGTGGAGGAGAAATATTTCTGTTGCAGCGAGGGCGCGCGGAAACCGGTGCTCACCGAGCCGCGCAACAGAAACGCGTCGCTCACCCGGAAAGCCATCGCCAGCTTGCCGTTGAGGGTGTTGCCGAAATCGCTGTAGTCCTCGTAGCGCGCCGCCAGGCCAAGCATGAAGCGCTCGGTGAAGTCGATTTCCACATCGGCGTACGCGGCCCAGCTGTCGCGATGCTTGTCGGTCACGTCGCCCGGCTGGAATCCCGGAAAACCCTGGCTGCCCGGATTGCCGCCCTCGCCCGCGCCGTCCACGTCGAGATAGGAACCCGGTTCGCCCGCGCGGATGCGGTAGTCCTCGCGCCGGTGCTCGGCGCCGAAGGCCAGGTTGAGGCCGTGCAGCACGTTGTCGAAGTAGCGCGACACGTCCGCGTTGATGGTCTTCTGCTTGAACGAGAAACCGCCGGCGTCGAAGCGGCTGGGGCTGATGCCGGCGCCGCCATTGAGAAGATCCTGGTTGGCGATGGACGCGTTGAGGGTATGGTCGATGGTGTAGCGCAGTTCGTTGTAACCGTAGGTGTGCGAGACATCCCAATGCCACTGGCCGATGTCGCCGCGCAGGCCGGCGATGCTGTAGCGATCCTGCAGATCGCCGTTGATGAAGGGCACGAAGCCATCCGGATACATCGCCGCCGAATTGCGCGAGGGAATGTCCTCCGAGCCGATGCCCTCGCGCGCGAACGCCGCCGATGACGCATCGCGATCCTGCATGCCGGCGGTGAAGTAGAACTCGGCGGATTCGGTCAGCGGAAGATCGCCGTTGAGGTAGAGGGTTTTGTTCTTGACCTGGCTGTCGCCGATGATGCGCAGCGGATTCTCGGCGGTGGCGCGGTTGGAGCGATCCCGGTCCTGCCATTCGCCGGTCACCGCGAAGTGGCCGCCGTTGGACAGGGCCAGGCCGCAGTAGGCCGAAGCGATCCAGTTCTCGCCGTCGCCACGCGAGTACTGGCCCCAGCCGGCGATCGCCTCGCAACCGGCACGACGCTTCAGGGCGATGTTCATCACCCCGGCGATCGCGTCGGAACCATACTGCGCGGCCGCGCCGTCGCGCAGCACCTCGACCCGGTCGATGGCCAGCATCGGCAAAGAGTTCAGGTCGGTGCCGGTGTTGCCGCGATCGCGCGCACCGTAGATGTTCACCAGCGACACCGTGTGCCGGCGCTTGCCGTTGACCAGCACAAGGGTCTGATCCGAACCCAGCCCGCGCAATGCGGCGCCGTCGATCAGGTCGGCGCCGTCGGCGCCGGTCTGGCGCGTGGAAATCAGCGAGGGTGCGGTGTATTGCAGGGTCTGGGCGAGGTCGAACTGGGCGCCCTGCTCGGCCGCCTGCGCCATCGGGATCACGTCCACCGGCACCGGCGACTGCGTATCCGAACTGCGCACCACCCGGCGCGAGCCGAGCACGGTGACCTGATCCAGGGTGGTCGCTTCCGTCTGTCCGGCGTCCGGCGGCGCCTGCTGCTGCGTGGTGGCGTCCTGTGCGGCGACGCCCTGCGTGGCCGCCATCAACACCAGGGAACAACGCACGAAGAAGGACAGACGGTTCCGTTGCATAGGCGATCCCCGGTTGGCGTATGGAAGCGCGTTGCGCGCCTGCCCGAATCTACGCCCGGGTCCGCATGAGCGACCAGAGACAAAACCGTTTACACGCGAGAACGTAACCCGCGCTACCGCACCGGCGCGGCGTGCCTCACAACCTGATCGCGACCGGCTTGGCGAACTCACGTCGCCTTCACGGCACCGCCTTGATCCCCGCCACCACTGCCGGCTTGAGCGCCTGCACCTTCGCATCGGCGGACTGATCCGCTTCCAGGTAAAGACTGCCGAGGAAGGCGATCAGATCATGCCGGCGCGCCAGCCAGGCGACGTCGCGGTAGGCCTGTTCCTGATTGCCCAGGCGCTGCGGCAGGCCGGTGAACCAGGCCTGCCATTCCGCCTCGCCCAGCAATCCGCGACGGGCGATGAAGATCACCGGCCGGGCCAGCCGGCCGGGTTCGCCGAACACGTAGGCATGCGGTTGCTCGGGCACGATCTGCAAGGTGAGCGCCGCCAGGATCTGTTCGACCTGGTCGCGATTGACCTGTTCGTTGGACGCCAGTTGCAGCAGCCAGTCGGCGCCATGCGCCACGCCGTGACGCCAGCCTTCCTTCGCGTCGTAACCGCGATAGTCGTTCACCGAAGCCAGATAGCGGGTCGCGCGCTTGACCATGTCGGCGCGCTCGTCCGCGCTCAACCAGGGTTGCAGGCGGTCCGTGCGCGCGACCTCGGACAGCATCAGCGCCGCAAACGGATGGGTGAAGCCTTCGGGATCCTTCCCGTCCAGTTGCGCGTACAGCCGCTCCAGCAATTGCCGGCGCACCGGTTCGGCCAACTGGTCGCCGCGCAGCCACGCCGTGATCGCCTCGTAGGCGATACCGTCACGCACCTCGGGATCCGGATCGGACAGGCAGTCGACCAGTCCCAGCGCCAGCGCATCGCGCGCGGCCGCATCCTCCATCGCGAACTTCTGTTCTTTCAGCAGCCGAAGCGACGCCGCGTCCGTGCCTTCCGGCGGGCAGCCGGCCCAGGCCGGCGTGGACACGAGGAATGCTGCCGTCAACGCGATGCGATGCCACATGTCCGGTTCTCCGTGAAAGATGAAAGGCGAAGCGATGCTCCGATCAGGCTTTCCTGCGCCGCCAGCGCCGCACCAGGCTGATCAGCACCCACAGCACCAGCCCGACCGGGATCAGGAACGCCACCGCCCGGATCGTCCACGCGGTGCCAGTGGACAGGGTGGCGGTGAAATCGCGCAGCGCCTGGCGGATCTCGCCGCGCCCGCTCTGCCCGCCGGGCGGGACGAATCCGAGGGTCACGCGCTGGGTGTCGATGCGATGGCGATGCTGCGCGCCTTCCTGCTGCGCCGCCTGCAACTGCGCCTCGACCTGGGCCAACTGCTGCGACAACGCGATCATGTCGGCCACCGCCAGATCGCGGCGCTGCTGGAATTCGAGCAGGCGCTCGCGCTCGCGGCCAAGCCGGTCCTGCAGCAGGTGGTTGTCGCCGACCGCCCGCGCCAGATCCTCCGCCCGGGTATTGCGGCTGCCGATGTCTGCGCCCTTCGCCGCCTGCGCGATGAAAGGCTCCACGCCCTCCGGAACGATGCGCACGGTCAGGCTGGCGCGCGGATGGTCGCCTCCCTGCTGGCTGACCTCCAGCACGCTGCACTGGCCGAACTTGCCGCTGCCGCAGGCCTGCTGGCTGGCCTTGAGGCGGTCGGGAATCGCCTTCTCCTCCAGCAGGATTTCCACGTCGTGTTCGTACGCCAGCATCGCGCCGTCGGAATTGCGCACGGCGGATGCCGGCGCGGCGGCGGCGCCACTTTCGTGGCGCGCGCATCCGGCTGCAAGCAGCAGCGCCAGCATTGCTCCCGCGCCCACGCGCAGGACAGGTTTGCCGGTGATCATGGGCGTCCTCAGAAGCTCGCGCCGTCGATCGGCACCACTTTCAGCGTCGCCAGCTCCACATCGGGCAGGCAGCGCACGTTGATGGCGATCATCGGCCCGCTCTTCGGGTTGTCACCCTCGCCGTAGACGGCGATGCCGCAGTTCGGGCAGAAGCGGTGCTGGATGGCGTGCTTGTTGAAGGTGTAGGTGCCCACCTCGCCTTCCCCGCGGGTCAGCTGGAACCCGGACCGCGGTCCGAACCACAGCAGCCCGCCGCGGCGGCGGCACATCGAACAATTGCAGTCGTAGACCTCGGCGATGTCGCCTTCCACCTCGAACGCGATGCGGCCGCAATGGCAACTTCCCTGGTGTTTCATCTTTCGTTTGCTCCTGCTGGTGGGCATCGGAGCCACAAGGGTAATCGAATGGCAGATGCGGCGGGGCGGCCCAGCGGCTAAGGTGTCGGCCCCGTCCTTTGTGCACTGCCGCGAGAATGTCGATGCGCCACAGCCTGCTTGCCCTTGCCCTCCTGACCAGCCTGGCCGCCTGCCAGAAGACCGATGCACCCGCCCCCGGCGATGCCCCCGCGGCCACGGCCGCCGCGGCTGACGCGCAGGCCGACGCGCGTTTCGCCGACCTGTCCAAGCGCGCGCTCGAAGGCTGGCTGCAACTGTCGCCGGTCAGCGCCACCCAGATTGGCGAACACCGCTACGACAGCGAGATCGACGACCTGAGCGCCGAAGGCCGGAAGAAGAGCCTGGAGTTCAGCCGCAAGATGCTGGCCGAACTGGGCGCGATGGATGTTTCGAAGCTGTCCCGCGAGAACCAGGTGGACGCGGCGATCCTGCGCAACCAGCTGGAATACGACGCCTGGGGCAACGAGACCCTGCAGTCCTGGGCCTGGGATCCGCAGGTCTACAGCGGCCTGGCCGGTGGCGCCCTGTACAACCT
Source organism: Pseudoxanthomonas sp. 22568 (assembly GCF_052044485.1). Taxonomy (NCBI): domain Bacteria; kingdom Pseudomonadati; phylum Pseudomonadota; class Gammaproteobacteria; order Lysobacterales; family Lysobacteraceae; genus Pseudoxanthomonas; species Pseudoxanthomonas sp. 22568. The sequence continues at coordinate 78,654 of NZ_JBQENC010000015.1, read as the reverse complement.
GATGGCGCGCGAGTTCGCGCCGCTGCCGGATCGCCTGAAGTCGGCGATCGACCGCATGGAGAAAATCCCGACCCTGCTGGCGCAGGCCCGCGCCAACCTGGATCCGGCGCGGGTGCCGAAGATCCACGCCGAGACGGTCGCCAAGCAGAACGCCGGCATCCTCAGCATCGTCGACAGCTTCATCACCCCGCACGCGAAGGAACTGCCGGAAGCCGAGCAGCAGCGACTGGCCGCGGCCACCGGGACCCTGAAGAAGGCGGTGGAGGAACACCAGCAATGGCTGGACAAGACCCTGGTGCCCAACGCCAAGGGCGATTTCCGGGTCGGCGAGAAGATTTACGATCAGAAGCTCAAGTTCGCCCTGCTCTCCTCGCTGTCGCGCGCGGAGATCAAGCAGCGCGCCGAGGGTGAGCTCAAGCGTGTGCGTGGCGAGATGTACGCGATCGCGCAGCAGGTGCTGAAGGACAAGCGGGGTGCGCCCGCGCTGCCGGCCTCGCCCAGCGACGAGCAGCAGCAGAAGGCCATCGAGGCGGCGCTGGAACTGGCCTATGCCGAGCGCCCGGCGCGCGACAAGGTCGTGCCCGATGCCGAGGCCGCGCTGAAGTCGGCCACCGACTTCGTCCGCGCCAAGGATCTGGTGACCCTGCCGGACGCGCCGGTCGATATCATCCCGATGCCGGAATTCCAGCGCGGCGTGGCGGTGGCGTACTGCGATTCGCCCGGTCCGCTGGACAAGAACCTCAAGACCTTCTACGCGATCTCGCCGATTCCGGAAGACTGGAGCCAGGCGCAGGTCGACTCGTTCCTGCGCGAATACAACAGCCGGATGATCCACCTGCTGAGCATCCACGAAGGCACGCCGGGGCATTATCTGGAAGGCTGGCATTCGGCCAAGTTCCCCTCGACCCTGCGAGCGGTGCTGCGTTCGGGCCTGTTCGCCGAAGGCTGGGCGGTCTACACCGAGCGGATGATGGCCGACGCCGGTTACCTGGACAACGATCCGCTGTTCCGGCTGGTGCAGCTGAAGTTCTACCTGCGCACCATCGGCAACGCCATCCTCGATCAGGGTGTGCACGTGGACGGCTGGAGCCGCGACCAGGCGATGGACCTGATGGTCCGGCAGACTTTCCAGCAGGAACGCGAGGCCGCCGGCAAGTGGACCCGTGCGCAGCTCAGCTCGGCGCAGCTGCCGACCTATTTCGTCGGCGCGCAGGAGCATTTCGATCTGCGCAAGGCGATGGAAGCCAAGCTCGGCGACAAGTTCAACGCCAAGGCCTACCACGACCAGGTGCTGTCCTACGGCGCACCGCCGGTGCGTTTCGTGCGCGAACTGATGCTGGACGAACCGATCCAGTGATCGATGGCGGGCGGGAGGGGTTTTCCTTCCGCCCCTTTCTCTCGGGAAACCGATGATCGTCCCTGTGGGAGCGACGTAAGTCGCGAACCCTTCATTTCAAAGAATCGCGACTTACGTCGCTCCCACAGGGGGGCGCCTGCACGCGCTCATACCAACTTCCGCGCGCTGACAATCACGCCATTGGCATCCGCGTACAGCCAATGGCCGGGATGGAAATCGACGCCGGCAAAGCGCACCGGCACATCCACTTCGCCCAGGCCGCGCTTCTCGGTCTTCATCGGGTGCGCGGCCAGCGCCTGCACGCCCAGATCCAGTTGCGCCAGCACCTCGACATCACGCACCGCGCCGTGGATCAGGAATCCGGCCCAGCCATTGCGCGCCGCGGTCGCCGCGATCTGATCGCCCAGCAGCGCGCGGCGCAGCGAGCCGCCGCCATCCACCACCATCACCCGTCCCTGCCCCGGCGTGCCGGCCAGTTCGCGCACCCGCGAATTGTCCTCGTGGCAGCGCATCGTGGCGATGGCGCCATGGAAAGCCACCCGGCCGCCGTACCCACGGAACAGCGGCTCGGCGACCTGTACGTCGGGGTGGGTGTCGCAGAGATCCGGCGTGGTCCAGTCCATCCCTGTCTCCGTGGCGCCGCTCAGAAGGTGCGGCTGATGGTGAAACTGCCGAACACCGGCCGTTCCTTCTGGCCGTCGAATTCTCGGGTACTGTGGTAGCGGGCCAACGCGAATTTCCAGCGACCGTACATGAAGGCCAGGCCATAGCCGTACTCGCCGACGAAGGCCCGCTTGTCCACGCTGTGGCTGTCCTTGAAGGTGTTGCCGTCCAGGGTGATGTCGCGCAGCACCCAGCGCGCGTCGGTGGTCAGGAACATGTGGAAGCCCAGCACGTCCGGTGGAATCCGGCTGCCGGTCGGCGCGGTGTTCTCGCCCGCCGGCCGCAGCGGCGTGCTGCCGAAATCGTTGGGCAGGTAACGGCCGAAACGCACTTCGCCACCGACATTGGCATAGGTGGTCAGCGTGCCGAGCGTGCCGCCGTAGTGGCCGACCGCGTCCCAGCTCCAGATGCCTTCCTGTTCCGGGGCGAACCGGCGCATGCGCTCGTGCACGATGCGGAACACCGGCTCGTCCCGCAGCTGGTTGTCCCAGCCCTCGAACTTGTCGCCACCGGTGATCTTGTGGACCTCGTTCTGCACCTGCTTGCCCAGCGCGGACGGGCCGACGATGCCGAACTGCAACTGGGTGGTGCGCAGGTGGTCGCCATTGCGGGCGTTGTAGCCCAGGCTCGCCAGCAACACGCCGGCATACGGTCGGTCATCGGGAATCACGTCGCGACGGGTCGGATCGGTCGGAGTGAAGATGCCGTGCGCGAAGCTGACCACCATGTTCTGCTGCTCGAAGCCTTCCGGCGTCAGCGCGTCCAGATGGCGGTTGATCCAGCGGGCCAACCGCGGCAGGCAGGGATCGTCGGTGTAATCCTTGAGGTTGGGCGAGACCAGCGTGAGCATCACGCCGTTGCTGTAGCCCTGGTCCTGGTGGCCGAACAGATCGTTGTCGACCCGGAAGTTGACCGTGGGCGGAAGATCGGTGGATTCGTTGCAATAGTCGCGGGCGGCGGCGGAGAAGCTGCACAGTGCCATCGCAGCCAGCAGGAGGGTTCCTGTCGAGCGCATGGAGGAGTTCCGGTACGGGAGGGAGACCGGGCGATGGGTGGGGGCGTCCGGGACGGCGACACGATAACGCAAACTGAATGCTTTCACAGGGGTCCCGGCGGCACGGACTATCCTGCCGGTCGCCCCTTGTCCCCGGAGCACCGCATGAGCCTGGCAGCCTCCACCACCTCGACCATCATCCCCTGCCTGCGCTATCGCGACGCCCGCGCCGCCATCGACTGGCTGTGCGAGGCGTTCGGGTTCGAGCGCCAGGCGGTCTACGCCGACGGCGACACCGTCCACCACGCCCAGCTCACCTTTGGCAACGGCATGATCATGCTCGGCTCCGCCTCCGGCGGCGGCGAATGGGGGCGGCATATCGTCCAGCCCGGTGACGCCGGCGGGCGCGAGACCCAGAGCCCCTGCGTGATCGTCGCCAACGCCGACGCCCACTACGCCCGGGCCAAGGCCGCCGGCGCCGAGATCGTCATCGAACTGGCGGATCAGGACTACGGCGGGCGCGGCTATGCGTGCAAGGATCCGGAGGGTCATCTGTGGTGGTTCGGCAGCTATGATCCCTGGAAGACCTGACCGGACCGGCTGCCCGCATGACTGATCTGTTCTCCGGCGCCCACGGCGCCCCCCAGGCCATCCGGGTCGGCATCGGTGGCTGGGTGTTCGCGCCCTGGCGCAACAATTTCTATCCCGCCGGCCTGGTCCAGCGGCGCGAACTGGAGTACGCCAGCCGCCACGTCACCGCCATCGAGATCAACGGCACCTACTACGGCGCGCAGCAGCCGGCGACCTACGCCAAGTGGCGCGACGAGACCCCCGACGGCTTCCTGTTCTCGGCCAAGGCGCCCAAGCGGATCGTGCAATCGCGGGTGCTGGCGAAGACCCGGGTGCAGGTGGAGGATTTCATCGGCGGCATCGCCGAACTCAAGGACAAGCTCGGCCCGCTGGTGTGGCAGTTCGAGGCCGGGCGCAAGCTCGAGGCCGACGACTTCGCCGCGTTCCTGGACCTGCTGCCGCGCGAGGCCGCCGGCCGGCGCCTGCGCCATGTGCTGGACGTGCGCGATCCGGCCTTCATCACCCCGGACTTCCTCGCCCTCGCCCGTCGCCATGGCATGGCGACGGTGTTCACCGATTCGCCGGACTATCCGCGCTTCGCCGACCTCACCGCAGACTTCGTCTACGCGCGGCTGATGGGCACCCAAAGCGACATCGCCAGCGGCTATCCGGACGCGGAACTGGATGCCTGGGCCAGGCGCGCCCGGCAATGGGCCGAAGGCGGCGATCCCGCCGACCTGCCGCACGTCGAAGCGCCCCGCTCCGGCGATGCGCCGCGCGACGTGTTCGTCTACTTCATCAGCGCCGCCAAGGAACGCAACCCCGCCGCCGCGATGGCGCTGATCGAGCGGCTGTAGCGCCGTCTTGCAACGCCTGTAGGAGCGACGTGAGTCGCGACCGGATACCNCGCTCCTGCAAGGACCGTCAACCGTGCCGCATCGACAGCCACGCCACCAGCACGCCGACACAATTGCAGCGCGCCGCCCGCATCGCCTGTAGGAGCGACGTGAGTCGCGACCGGATACCTGGCCGGGTCGCGACTCACATCGTTGCTGCAAGGACCGTCAACCGCGTCGCATCGACAGCCACGCCACCAGCACGCCGACACAGTTGCAACGCATCGCCTGCATCGCCTGTAGGAGCG
>NZ_JBQENC010000015.1:0-73871 GCF_052044485.1 Pseudoxanthomonas sp. 22568 | reverse complement strand
GCTCCTACAAAGGCCTTCGTCAACCGCGCCGCATCGACAGCAGCGCCACCAGCACGCCGATGCCGCAGGCGAAGGCCACGTAGTGCGCCGGGGCGGTCTTGCCCAGATGGGTGGACAGGTAGGCCACCAGCGGTGGGGTCAGGCCACCGAACAGCGCATACGCGACGTTGTAGGAAAACGACACGCCGGAGAACCGCACCGCCGGCGGGAACGCCGCGATCATCAACGCCGGCACCGCGCCGACCACGCCGATGCAGAAACCGGCCAGCGCATAGCGCGGCACGAACTGCGAGGCATCCCCCGCCGCCAGCGGCAGGTACAGCGCATAGATCGACGCGGCCAGCGCGAGCGATCCGACCAGCAGCGTGGCCGCCACGCCGAAGCGGTCCACCGCCCAGCCCGCCGCCAGGCAACCGAAGATCAGCGCGGCCGTCGCCACGCTGCCGCCCTGGAACGCCAGCGCCGGCGGCAGTCCGAACGAGGACTGCACCAGGTTGGGCGTGAGCAGCACGCCCACCACGATCGCGGCGGTCAGCAGCCAGGACGCCAGCATCGAACGCAGCACCGCGCCCGCGTGTCCGGCCAGCGCCTGCCGTACCGGCAAACCCTCCGCCAGCTGCCGGCGCGCGCGCATCTCCACGAACACCGGCGTCTCCTGCAGCCAGCGGCGCAGGAACACCGCGAACAGGCCGAACGCGCCACCGAGCAGGAAGGGCAGCCGCCACCAGCCGCCGGCAACCTCGGCCGGGGTCATCGTCGTATTGATCCAGGCCGCCAGCAGCGAACCGATCAGGATGCCGGCGGTGAGTCCGGCGGTCAGGCTGGCGCAGGCGAAACCCACGTGCCGCGCCGGCACGTGTTCGGCCACGAACACCCACGCGCCCGGCACCTCGCCGCCCACCGCGATGCCCTGCACGATGCGCAGCAGCAACAGCAGCAGCGGTGCCAGCAGGCCAATCTGCGCATAGGTCGGCAGCAGGCCGATCAGCAGGGTCGGCACCGCCATCAGCAGCACGCTGAGGGTGAACATGCGCTTGCGCCCGCCGCGATCGCCGAAATGCGCCATCACGATGCCGCCCAGCGGACGCGCCAGGTAGCCGGCGGCGAAGATGCCATACACCTGCAATTGCGCCAGCCACGGCTCGGTGCCCGGCGGGAAGAACAGCTCACCCAGGACGCGGGTGAAGAACACGAACACCACGAAGTCATAGAACTCCAGCGCACCGCCGAGCGCGGCCAGCCCGAGCGTCTTGCCGTCTTGCCGGTTGAACGCCCGGTGATGCTGCCCTTCGATGGAAGTCATGCGCGGTCCCGCGTTCGCCGAAGGCGGCGAACATGGCATGCCCGGCGGCCCCTCGTCCACCGCCTCCCCAAGGACGGAAACACGCCCCTCCTGTAGGAGCGACGTAAGTCGCGACCCTTTCGAAGGGTCAACTCAAAAGCCAAGGGCATCGCGACTCACGTCGCTCCCACAAGGGCGGGGATGGGCGAACTCCTATCCTGTGGGAGCGACGTCAGTCGCGAGCTTTTGCCTTTCGCTTGTTCTCCGTCCGTCGCCACCTGGAGTGATGCGGTCGCGACTGACGTCGCTCCTACGGGGGATATCAGGGATTCGGGGCGTGCCGGCGTCGCGACAGCAGGCGATCCAGGGCCAGCAGGATGCCGCCCAGCAACAGGAATACGACCAGGATGCCGATCGCGTTGATCGCGGTGCGGGCGTAGCCCAGCTTGCCGGCATCGATGAACGGATACGGGTACTCGCCCAGCCAGGCGCCGCGCAGCAGCACCCACGCCAGGTACAGCAGCGGGAACAGCAGCCAGGCCACCGCGTCGCGTAGATTCAAGCGGCCATGCGGCGCGGCCGCCAGCCACCACCCGACATACAGCAGCGGGGTGGCGTAGTGCAGGCCGGTGTCGGCCCACCATTGCAGTCCCTGCGGCTGCCACAGGTGGCGCAGGATCAACAGGTAGATCAGCCCGGTCACGCCGATATACAGCGCGATGGCGCCACGCACGCGCAGCCGCGAAAAGAATCCGTCGGCACCGCGCAGCGCGGCCACGCACACCGCGACCACGCCCAGGTTGCTGAGGATGGTGAAGTAGCTGAAGAAACGCAGCGTGCCCAACGCCACGCCGACGTTGTCGCGGGTCAGCTCCAGCAACAACAGGTATTGCAGCACCAGCGACGACGCCGAGACCGCCGCGACGATGGCGGCGCACATACGTCCTTTCGGAGTCAGTCCAGGTTCCATTGGCGGGGCCGCATGGGGAGACGGACGACAGCCTGTCATAAAACCGGGCGGAACTGTACGACTGGCCGTCCGTTTGCGGGATGGGAGCGCGGGCCTGTCCGTCTCGTGGATGAAGGCTGCGGGCTTCGGATTGCTGTTCGGTTGTCAAAGGGTATCGGCTTCGGTTGCCCCCCACCCCAGCCCTCCCCCGCTTGCGGGGGAGGGGGCTGGCGGCTGTGATGGCAAAAGTCCGCTGGCTGGCGGGATCAGCGTCGTCGGGCAGGCCGTCGCCGCGCGGCCTCCAGCGCCTTCTGCGCCCACGGCCGCATCGCCGCCGCCGACTCCAGCGCCTCGGCCGGGGGCGTCCAGTAGCCGGGCACATGGCCGTCCCGCACCGGCCGGTAGACGAAAGGTTCGCCGCCGGCGTCGCGGAACGCGTCGACGCTGGCCGGATCAGTCTTCAGATACAGGGTTTCGTCCATGACCAGCCCGAACATGCAGTCGTCCAGGTAGACGCCGAGGCCGCCGAACATCGGCCGCAGCCGCACCGCGCCCAGGCTGGCCAGCAGTTCGCGCAGGTGTTCGGCGAATTCGTGATGCGCGTGCATGCGGCCTCGTGCGGATCCGGGCGTGGCGGCGTCGCCAGTGCGCGCCGCTTCGGCCACAATACGCGCATGCCGATGACCCCGCACGCCAGAGCGCAACTGCAAATCCACTTCTGCGTGCTGTTGTGGGGCTTCACCGCCATCCTCGGCAAGCTCATCACCCTGCCGGCGCTGCCGCTGGTGTGGTGGCGCATGTTGCTGGTGGTGGTCGCGCTGGCGCTGCTGCCGCGGGTCTGGCGCGGCCTGCGCGCCATGTCGCCGCGATTGATGCTGGCCTACGCCGGCATCGGCGCGCTGGTGGCACTGCATTGGTTGACCTTCTACGGCGCAATCAAGCTGGCCAACGCCTCGGTGGCGGCAACCTGCATCGCGCTGGCGCCGGCGTTCACTTCGGTACTGGAACCGTGGCTGGCGCGGCGTCCGTTCTCCGCGCGCGAGCTCGCGTTCGGCGTGGCCGTGCTGCCCGGCGTGGCGCTGGTGGTCGGCGGCGTGCCGGACGGCATGCGCCTGGGCGTCGCGGTGGGCGCGGTGTCGGCCCTGTTCGTGGCGCTGTTCGGCTCGCTCAACAAGCGTCTGGTCGAACACGCGGATCCGCTCACCGTCACCGCGCTGGAACTCGGCGCCGGCACCTTGCTGCTGACCGCGCTCGCGCCGCTGATGCCGCTGCTGTTCCCCGCCTTCGCCGGTGATTTGCTGGTGCTGCCCGGCCTGCGCGACGGCGCCTATCTGGTCGCGCTGTCGCTGCTGTGCACGCTGCTGCCATTCGCGCTGTCGTTGGTGGCGCTGCGCCACCTGACCGCATACGGCGTGCAACTGGTGACGAACCTGGAACCGATCTACGCGATCCTGCTGGCCATCGCGCTGCTGGGCGAACAGCGCGAGCTGACCCCGCTGTTCTACCTGGGCGTGGCGATCATCCTGGCCGCCGTGTTCCTGCATCCGCTGCTGGAACGGCGCAAGGCCACCGGCGCGGTGCATCACCCGGAAGTGCTGGGGACTTCCGAGGCCAAGAACCTGGTGGATTGAACCGCCACGCAGACGCGCAGATCAACGTTCAAATTGCCCAGCTCAAAGTGAGTTGAACGCGCGCCCTGCCGGGTGCAGATTGCACGTCTCGTTTTTCATTTCCCGGGTCCGCGCCACCACGTGCCGGAATGCCATGTCCAAGGAAGTCCTAATCATGCGCCGTCTCCTCCCCCTGCTCCTGCTGTGCGTGTCGGCCAGCGCCTGCGCGACCACGCCGGTCTACCGCCAGTTCAAGGACTGGGTGGTCGCCTGCGACAACACCGCCCGCTGCGAGGCACGCGGTGCCAATGAAATCTCGCCGCTGATGCTGCGGCTGATCGCGGAGGCCGGGCCGGCAGGCGGGCTGTCGTTGGCGCTGGAATCCGGCGTGCCGGTGGATCTGGCCACACTGCGCGTCGACGGCAAGCCGCTGGCGCTGGAGGCGCGCCACTGGACGCTGTCGCCCGAGCAGGACGGCATGCAGACGCTGGACAGCCACGACCCGGATCGCGTGCGCGCCCTGCTGAAGGTCCTGCGCAACGGCCATGAGCTGACCTTCGGCGATGGCGAACGCGAACGCGGCGTGCCACTGGACGGGCTGAGCGCGAGCCTGCTCCTCATCGATGAAACCCAGGGCCGGCTCGGCAACGTCACCGCGCTGCTGCGCAGTGGCGACAAACCGGCATCGCAGGTGCCCGCCGCGCCCGCGCCGCCGCCCGCGGTGAAACCGGCGTCGGCCCTGCAACCGCTGGATGACGACACACGTGAGCGTCTGATCGGCGCGGTGCGGCGGGCGCAATCGGCGCTGCTGGAGACGGAGAACTGCCACAGGCCGGCGGGAGATGATTCCACCGACAACACCTTCGATATCGCCGTGGGACTGACCCCGCGCGAAGCGCTGGTCCTGATCGAATGCTGGCGCGGCGCCTACCAATCGTCGCATATGGCTTTCCGCACCCCGATGGATCGCCCCGCCGATGCGCGCCGGCTGGTCCTGCCGACGCCGACGTGCTCATCGCCGGACGAAGGGCGGCAGGCTGCCTGGGACGCCTTCACCAATGCCGGCTACAACAACGACGAGTCGGTCCTGTACCACATGGCCAAGGGCCGCGGCCTGGCCGACTGCGGCGAGAGCGCCAGTTGGGTGTTCGACGGCCGCGACTTCCAACTGGTCCAGTGGAATTACCTGGGCAGTCGCCGCGGCGGTGAACCGGGCGACTGGCCCGCGCTGTGGCGCAGCGCGGGCTCGCCGTAAGCGCGAAGCGCGCGACGCCCCCCCTTGATAGCCCCTCTTTCACCCCCCCTTTTTCCAAAGGGGGCGGTCACCTGCGCAGCAGGTGACCGGGGACTTGCTTCTCGGGCCACTCACCCGGAAGGATCACTTGCTCCCGCGCAAGCCTCAGCGCACCACCATCACCGGCACCGGGCTGGTGGCGATGACCTTGCTGGCGACGGAACCCAGCAGCAGGCTCTTCAGGGTGCCGCGACCGTGGCTGCCCATCAGGATCAGATCGGCGCGATCGGCCTTGGCCAGCCGCACCAGGGTCTCGGCCACCGGCCCCACCGCGCGGTGTTCGGTGAACGGCAGGCGATTGCGCTTCATCGCCGCGCGCACCTTGCGCAGCACCGCCGCGGCGGTGTCGGCGTAATAGGCTTCCGAGCCATCCACGCCCAGTTCCTTGGCCACCGCCTTGGGCAGCGGCAGGTTGACATAGACCAGGGCGATCGACGGCGGCGCCGACAGTTGCTTGGCCAACTGCGCGGCATGCTTGACGACCTGCAGCGCGGTCTCGCTTTCATCGACGGCCAACAGAATCTTCATCGCGCGGCTCCTTGGGAAAGATGCCGGTGGGATCCCGGCCCATCCAAGTTATCGGGTCCGCGCCGGCACGACCTTGATCGCGATCAAGCGGCGCCGCATGTATTCAGCGCTCGGGCCAGTGCCAGGCCGGCCGGTCCAGCAGACCCTGCCCCGCCACGCCGGTCTGGCCCAGCGCCTTTTCAAGCTGGACCGTGTGGCAGTCCTCGTGTTCCTCCAGCGCGGCGATCAGCCGCGAGGCGTGCGACACCACCCACACCTGACCACGTTGCGCCGCCTGCGCGATCAGCCGCGCCAGCGCCGGCAGCAGGTCTGGATGCAGGCTGGTCTCCGGCTCGTTGAGCACCATCAGCGGCGGTGGGCGCGGCGTGTGCAGGGCCGCGATCCACAGCAGGTAGCGCAGGGTGCCATCGGACAGTTCGGCCGCCGACAGCGGCCGCAGCAGGCCGTGCTGGGCGAACACCAGTTGGAACCGTCCGTCGCGGACGTCCACCTCCACCCGCGCGCCGGGAAAGGCGTCCTCGACCGTCGCGTCCAGCGCCGCGCGATCACCGATCTCGCGGATGGTCTGCCAGGCCGCCGCCAGATCGTGGCCGTCGTGGCTCAGCACCGGCGTGCGGGTGCCCAGCTGCGGCAGCCGCGCCGGCGCTTCGGCGTCGGTGCGGAAATGATCGTAGAAGCGCCAGCCGCGAATCCGCTCGCGCAGGTCCAGCACTTCCGGCGCGCTGACCGGATCGGCGATCTGGGTGAACAGGCTTTCGAACGGGGTCAGGTGTTCGGCCACGACCCGCCATCCACGCCCTTCGCGGATCCGCGCCATCGGCCCGCGCCGATCCACCAGCGCGTTGGCCTCGCGCAGGAACGGCCCGCTCCAGATCACCTCGCGCTTGATTTCCGGATCCAGCGCGAACGCCGACATCGACGGAACCGGCAGTCCCAGATCGATGGCGTAGCCGAAGTCCTCGCCGGCGAATCCCAGCCGCAGCGCCACCGGCGCCTGCCGCGGTCCACCCTGCACCGGCACCTCGCCGCGGCGCATGCCGGCACTGAACTGTTCCGGCCCCGCCCACAGCACTGACGGCAGGCCGCCTTCCCGCGCCAGCGCGCGCACCACCCCGCCCTGCGCGGTCTCGGCCAGCAGGCGCAGCGCGCGATAGAGATTGGACTTGCCGCTGCCGTTGGCGCCGGTGATCAGGTTGAGCCGCGCCATCGGCATCTCCAGTTCGCGCAGCGAACGGTAGTTGCCGATGGCCAGCGTGCGCAGCACGGCGGCTACCAGTCCTGGTGCTGCGGCAACAATCCGCGCAATTCGGCGTCGGTCAGGTTGCGCCACTGGCCGGGCTTGAGCGCGCCCAGCTTGAGGTTGTCGATGCGCACGCGACGCAGTTGGGTGACCCGGTAGCCGAACTCGGCCGACATCAGCCGGATCTGCCGGTTCAGGCCCTGGGTGAGGATGATGCGGAAGCCGAACTTGGCGATCCGGCTGGTCCGGCACGGCAGGGTCATCTGCCCGTGGATGCGCACGCCGCGCGCCATCCCGCGCAGGAACTCGTCGGTGACCGGCTTGTTCACCGCCACCAGGTATTCCTTCTCGTGGCGGTTCTCCGCGCGCAGGATCTGGTTGACGATGTCGCCGTTGCTGGTCATCAGGATCAGCCCTTCGGAATCCTTGTCCAGGCGACCGATCGGGAAGATGCGCTGTTCGTGGCCGACGAAGTCCACGATATTCCCCTTCACCGAACTCTCGGTGGTGCAGGTGACGCCGACTGGCTTGTTCAGCGCGATGTAGACATGCTTGCGCTTGCCGGCCTTCACCGTGCGCGCCTTCAGCGGCTGGCCGTCCACCCGGACCTCGTCGTCCTCGCCGACCACCGCGCCGACGCCCGCGGGCTGGCCATTGACGGTGACGCGGCGCTCGGCGATCAGGCGGTCGGCCTCGCGGCGGGAACAGAAGCCGGTTTCGGCGATGTGCTTGTTGAGGCGGGTGGTCATGCGCGAATTATCGACGATTCCCGGCCCGGCCACAGCGGTTCAGCCGGACATCGCCCCGATCGGATCCGGCCGGGTCGCCTTCCACTCGCGGATCAGCCCCGCCAGCGGCATCGGCGCGTGGATGGCGTAGCCCTGGGCGTAGTCGATGCCCACTTCCGCCAACCGCACCATCGCCGCCTCGTTCTCCACCCATTCGGCGATGGTGCGCTTGCCCAGCGCCCGGCCGACCTGCGCCATCGAGCGGACCAGGGCGAGATCGACGTTGTCCCGGCCCAGGTCGCGGATGAAGGCGCCGTCGATCTTCAGGATGTCCACGTCCAGGCTCTTGAGATAGGCGAACGAGGACAGGCCGCTGCCGAAGTCGTCCAGGGCGATGCGGCAGCCGCGCGTGCGCATGGCCTCGATGAACAGGCAGGCATCGGTGAGGTTGCCGATCACCGCGGTCTCGGTGATCTCGAAGCACAGCTTGTTGGCCACGCCGGGATGGCGATCCAGCTGCTCGGCGGCGAACTGGCGGAACAGCGGATCGGCGATGGACTGCGCCGACACGTTGACGTGGCACAGATCCAGGCTGAGCAGGTGGCGGGTGTCGCGGCTGATCAGTTCCAGGGTGGACGCCAGCACGTGGCGATCCAGCATCATCGCCTGGCCGTAGCGCTCCAGCGGCGGCAGGAAATAGCCCGGCCCGTGGATGCGGCCCTCGTGATCGATCATCCGCACCAGCACTTCGTATTGCAGCCGCTCCTCGCCGCGCAGCGGCTTGATCCGCTGGGCGTACAGCAGCAGGCGGTCCTCGGCGATGGCCAACTGGATGTGCGCCACCCAGTCCAGTTCGGTCTGCCTGCGCGCGAACGCCTCGTCGGTCTCGCGATAGCAGCGGATGCGGTTGCGGCCTTCCTCCTTGGCCAGGTAGCAGGCGGTGTCGGCCGCACGCAGCAACCAGTCGGCGTCGCTGGTATCCGGATTGATCTCGACCACCCCGATGCTGCAGCCCAGGCCGAACTTGCGGTCGTTCCAGTGGAAGGCCGACTGGGCCAGGCGGGCGTGGATGCGCTGCGCCACCCGTTCGGCATCCTCCAGGGTCGCGTGCGCCAGGAAAATCGCGAACTCGTCGCCGCCCAGCCGTCCCACCCAGTCCTCGCCGCGCAGCTGCGAGGCCAGCGCGTGCGCGAACTGGCGCAGGAAGCGATCGCCGGCGGCGTGGCCGCAGGTGTCGTTGACCAGCTTGAGCTGATCCAGATCGACGAAGCACAGCGCATGCCGGGCCGGCTGGCGCTGCACCGCCAGGGTGATCTGGCCCAGCCGGCGCTCGATCTCGCGCCGGTTGATCAGGCCGGTGAGATCGTCGTGGCTGGCCTGGTGGGCAATCTCGCTGGCCAGCTCGCGCGCTTCGGACACGTCCTCCACCACCGCGAAGATGCGCTCGCCCTCGCGGTCGCCGCCGGTGATGACCGAGGCACTCCAGCGCACCCAGCGGCTGCTGCCGTCGCTGCGGCGCAAGCGGCGTTCGCCCGGTTCGAGCATCCGCGCCCAGTCGGGACGGCCGTCGGCATCGACATGCAGATCCTCGGCATGCAGCAGATCCTGCAAATGGCCGCGCCGCAATTCCTCCAGCGGTCGCGCCAGGATCTGCGCCAGCACCTCGTTGGCCTGAGTGATGCGGCCCTCGCGATCCAGCTTGAGCATGCCGACCGCGGCCTGGTGGAAAGCCGCGCGGAACTCGGTCTCGGTGCGGCGGATCCGGCGCAGGGTGTGGCGCATGACCGCCAGCGCATACGCCGCCAGCGCGAAGAAGGCGAGCACCGCCAGCGCGGTCAGCGCGCCGCGCAGGAAGCGCGCGCCGTCCACCAGCGACTGCGAGAACGCGAGCTCGGCCACGCGCAGGCGCGCATCCATCGCCAGCAGGGTGCGCTGATGGTGGCGGATTTCGGCGGCGCCGATGCGGCCGGCGCGGCGGCGGCGCTCGATGTCGTCGGCCAGCGCCTGCAGGTGCAGGATGTCCACTTCCGCCTGCTTCCACAGGCGCACGGATTCACGGAAATACGGCGCGCGCGCGAACAGCCGGTACATCCGGATCAGGCGGTCGATGTCGGCCGGCGCGTTGCCGCCCTCGAGGAATCCACGCCGCGCGGCGGGAATATCGATGGGACGTCGATCCAGCGCCTCGCGGCCGGCGCGATCGCCCAGCGGCACCCGCAGCGCCTGGCGGACCCGGGCCAGATCCGCCGGATCGCCGTGTGCCGCGTAACGGTACAACGCGGACACCGCGGTCTGCTGGGCCTTGGACCAGTGGCTTTCGCCGACGATATAGGCGGTGGCCCCGGCCTGGATCTCCAGCACCGTCGCGGTCAGCAGCGCACCCAGCGCGGCGAACAGGATGATCGCCGCCACCCGTGCGGGCAGGCCCTTGCCACCGTCGTCCCTGACCATCTCGTGATTCGCGCGCGAACGCCCCTTCACCACATCGCTTCCCCTACGATGCCCGTCCCGACCTTACGTGCCACGATCACGACACGCAAGCTCGCCCCCGGCCATGCCACCTCGCCTGCGCCACGGACCCGGGATCCGCCGGCGCCGTCCCCTGGCGACGGCGGTACGGTCGCCATGACATCGGCGTCCGGAGCCAGGACTTTAACCGTGCCGCCACCGCCGGGGAGGATCGCGCCGCCCATCGTGGGTGCCGCTCATCGGAACGCCGGCGGGGGCCGGGTGCAGCGACGGTCCGCCTGTCCCTGCAGGCTCAGCAGCGCCTCGCCTTCGCTGACGACCCAGAACAGGTTGCCGGCCCCGTCGGCGTAGCGCGCGCCCGCGCCCGACGGCCGGCGCGGCAGTTCCAGCACGCGTCCATTGAACGAGATATCGACCCTGTCCTCGCCGTCGAAGTTGGCGGTGACCTGCCAGTCCCCGCATTGGTACAGGTAGGTGGTGGTGGCGTCGGCGTCGGCCGGCGGCTGCGCCCGCGTCGTCACCGGCGGCACGGGTGTTGCCGGCGCTTCCGCATGCACCGCCTGCCGCGCCTCCCGGTCCTGCCCGCAACCGGCAAGCGCCATGGCGATGGCGAGCAGGGCCGGCGGCATGATGCCCGTATGCATCGCGACCTCCTGGAGGATGCCCGACACAGGAGCGTATGCGCGCCGCGTTCGCGCGGAGTGAAGGCGGGCGAGCGGGTGCATGCAACGGCCGGACCACGCGCCGGCCTGCACGCGGACGTGTCCGCCTCACCGTTCGGCGCAACGGCCTACCCGTTGGCCGCATACCACCCGCCAGGCCCTGACGTTCCCGTGCGCCTGCCCGTGTAATGGCGCTTCCTCCCTGGCGCCGGAGCCACCCATGAGTCCGCAACGCATCTACCTCGCCTGCCTGCTGTCGCTGGCCGCCTTCGCCATTCCCTCTGCTGCACATGCACAGGCAGCCCCGGCGGCGGCATCCACCGCTGGATCCACCCCGATGTCCGCCGCCGACAGGGCCGCGATCGAACAGGTGGTCGAACGCTTCCGCACCGCCATCATCGCCAAGGACAAACCGGGCTTCCTTGCCCTGTTCCTGCCCGGATCCGTGGCATGGGAAAGCGCGATCGGCGACGAAAGCCTGCAACGCCTGCGCGGCAAGCGGCCGGAGACGCAGAAGGTCAAGCCAGACCCGCAGCACAATCCGGTGTCCTTCATCGACGGCATCGTCACCGAACCCCGGTCGACCGAAGAGAAGTTCCGCAATCTGCGCATCGACGGCGATGCCGATGTCGCCTCGGTGGTGTTCGACTACTCCTTCCACGAGGGTGGCCGCGAAACCAACAGCGGCGTGGAGGCGTGGCATCTGGTGCGCACCGAACAAGGCTGGCGGATCGTGTCGGTGATCTGGTCGATGAACCTGCCGCCGAAGCCGGCGACCGCCGGCTGATGCCGGCGCGGGGCGCGGCGATGGCATCATGGCGCCGCCCGCCTCCGCCCCCCTTTCGCCATGGCAGTCGCCGAGCCCATGACCATCCGCCCTTCCGCCGAACCGCCTTTCTGGCTGCCATTGCTGGCCGGCCTGCCAATCGGCCTGTGCCTGGTGGTGATGGCGCTGCCGGCGCTGGGCCACGGCCACGCTACCGCCTATCGGACGCTGTACCTGCTGGCGTTCCTGGCCTGGCTGCCGCCGCTGGCGGCGCTGCAACGCGGACTGTGGCGACGGCGCCTGCCGATCGCCCTGACCGCCGGCATCCTGTTGCTGGCGACCTACGCGATGTCGGTGTTCAACAACCTGCTCGGCGATCTGATGGCCTTGTCCGCCGGCTGGTCGCGCGCGGACGAATTCCGTTTCGCGGGCCTGTTCAACGGGCTGGAGAGCTGCTGGCTGGCGCTGATCGCGTTCTGCGCGATGCACGCCGTCATCGCCTACTACGTGGAGCTCAAGCACGAGAAGCAGCAGCGCGAGCAGGCGCATCTGCTGGCGCGCGACGCGGAACTGCGCGCGTTGCGCTACCAGTTGCATCCGCACTTCCTGTTCAACACCCTCAACGCCATCTCCACCCTGGTCGCCGAGGAACGCGGCCATGACGCGCGCCGCATGATCAGCCAGCTGGCCGGGTTCCTGCGTGCCAGCCTGGACGGCGGCGGCCAGCACGAAGTCAGCGTGGCCGAGGAAATCGCCTTGACCGATGCCTATCTGGACATCGAGAAGGCGCGCCTCGGCGAACGCCTCCAGCTCGCCTGGCGCATCGACGCCGAACTACTGCACGCGGCCATGCCGTACCTGCTGCTGCAACCGCTGGTGGAGAACGCGATCCGGCACGGCATCGCGCCACGCGCGACGCCGGGACGGCTCGACATCCGGATCAGCCGCCACGCCGAGCGCCTGCTGCTGCAACTGGACAACGACATGGACGCCGCCATCGCGCCAACCGTGCCGCGCGATGCCGCGGTCGGACTGCGCAACGTCGCCGAGCGGCTGGCGCGGCTGTATCCCGACGATCACCATTTCCACGCCGGCCCGCGGCCCGACGGCCACGGCTACCGGGTCAGCCTCGATTTGCCATTCCGCGTGGCCATCACCGCGCCGCAGGCGCAGGCCGCCGCATGATGCGGGTGGCCGTGGTCGACGACGAACCGCTGGCGCGGCGCGGGGTGATCGCGCGGCTCGCCGCGCATCCGGACATCGTGCTGGCCGGCGAGTACGCCGATGGCCGGCAGGCGCTGGAAGGACTGGGCCGGGAGCCGGTGGACGTGGTGTTCGTCGACGTGCAGATGCCCACCCTGGACGGCCTGTCGATGCTGGCGGCGCTGCCCGCCGGCCGCCAGCCGCTGAGCATCCTGCTGACCGCGCATGATCGCTTCGCCCTGCGCGCATTCGAACTCAGGGCCATCGACTACCTGCTCAAACCGATCGACGACGAACGTTTTGCCGAAGCACTCGCGCGCGCGCGCCAGCTGCATCACTGGCGCATGTCGGGCGCCGACACGACCGGCGCGGAAGAAGCCGCGCCGGATGCCGACCACACACTGCCGCCGGCACGCCGCTTTTCGGTGCGGGTCGGCCGGCGCCTGACCTTCGTCGAGGTCGACGAAGTGGAATGGATCCAGGCCGACGGCGATTACGCCGTGCTGCATGCGCGCGGCCAGCGCCACCTGCTGCGCGAGTCCCTGCAACGGCTGGCCACGCGGCTGGATCCGCTGCGGTTCCTGCGCGTGCACCGTTCGGCCATCGTGCGCGTCGACTGCGTGAGCGAACTGCAGGCGCTGCCCAATCGCGACGCCCTGCTGCGCCTGCGCGACGGTACCCCGCTGCGTGCCAGCCGCACCTACATCGACGCCCTGCTGGCGCATCTCCAGCCTCCAGCCTGAGCTTCCCCGGCAGCTCCCGCACGGACGGGCGCATCGGCCGCACGGTCGGCCGCAGCGGTGCACCCGGCAGCGGCCACGCGCCCTAGAGTCCGGACTTCCACCACTCGCAGCCCCGCGCATGCACCGGACTTCCGCGTTTTTTCCACGCCCCGCCATCGCCTCTAGTTTCCATGCCGTGCTCGCCGGCCTGTGGCTGGCGGCAGCCGCCCTGCCCGTGCTCGCGCAGCAAGCGGGGAATGCATCTTCCCTCGCCGCGCTGGAGCACGGACTGCGGCCCAACCTGCTCCCGGCCGGCACGCCCGAACCGCGCTGGTCGTTGCGCGAACGCATGGCGCACCACCGCGTGCCCGGCGTGGCGGTCGCGGTGATCCGCGACGGACGGCTGGTGGCCGCCGCGGGCTACGGTGTGCTGCGCGCCGACGGGAACACGCCGGTGGATGCCGACACGCTGTTCAATGTCGGCTCCATCAGCAAGGTGGTGACCGCCGCAGTGTCGCTGCGCCTGGTCGCGAAGGGCAGGATGGATCTGGACGCCGACATCAACCAGGTACTGCGCGGCTGGCGACTGCCCGCCTGGCGGGAGGTACCACCGGCTCCGGTCAATCTGCGCATGCTGATGTCGCACACCGCCGGACTCAATGTGCACGGCTTCCCCGACTACCTGCCCGGCGAGGCCACGCCCACCCTGCTGCAGACACTGGAAGGATTGCCGCCCGCGCGCACGCCGGCGATCCGCCTGCAGCACCGGCCCGGCCGGCTGGTCGATTATTCCGGCGGCGGCACGCTCATCCAACAGCGGATGATCGAGGACGTCAGCGGCGCGCCGCTGGAAACCAGCGGGCGTGCAGAAGTGTTCACGCCACTCGGCATGGCACGCAGCACCTTCCGGGATCCGGCGGACGCCGCACGTGGCAATGTCGCCTCCGCCCACGATGCGGAAGGCCACCCGGTCGCGCTGCCGCGCGGATGGCAGACCTTCCCGCAGGAGGCGCCAGCGGGCCTGTGGACCAGTGCCCACGATCTGGGTGCTTTCGTCGGCGCGCTGATCCGCAGCTACCAGGGCCGCGACGACTACCTGCCCCATCCGCTGGCGATCCAGATGATGACCGAGGTGGCACCGGGCAACTTCGGTCTGGGGCCACGTCTGGAAGGCGTCGGCGAACAGCGCGTGTTCCACCACGGCGGTTCCAACGACAGCTATCACGCCTGGATCGAGGGCTACCTGGAAACCGGCGATGGCCTGGTCATCCTCACCAACGGCGAGAACGGCTGGGCGCTGCGCGGCGAAATCCGCAACGCGCTGTCCGATGCATTCGGCCACGGCGTCAATCCACTGTTGCGCACGATTGACCTGGATGCGGCCAGCGCGCGCGTCGCCGACTACGCCGGGCACTACGTTCGCGACACCCGGGTGCCGGAGGATCTGCGCGGACCGCTGGCCGACGCGTTCGACAACGGCGCCGCCACGCTGGACATCCGCTTTGACGGGCAGGTGCTGTCGGTGGTCCTGCCGGACGAAACAGGCACGCTGCAGCCACTCGCCTCCAATCGCTTCATCGCGCCCACCGTGTTCTCCACCGGTTATACCTTCCATCGTGACGCCGGAGGCGAGGTCCGCGGACTGACCTTGTCGCTGGGCGAAGGGCGGGCCTACTACCGGCGTGTGCCGTCGCGTTGAGTCGCGGCCGATCGCCTTGCTTCGCGCCAGGAGCCAATCCCCCGTCACCTGCTTCGCAGGTGCCCGCCCCCTTTTTAAAGGGGGCTCACTCCTCCGGACTCCACGTTGGCGGAAGCACTCGCATTCCGGCTGTGCCTCCCCCTTTGAAAAAGGGGGACTGAGGGGGATTTTCTCCAGGTGCCACGCACGGCAGGCGTCCCCCTGCAACAGGAATCCAAACCGACCCGCAACGATCCCGCCTCCTCGCCGCATCTCCTCCGGAAGATTCCCTCGGAGCCCGCGCATGTTCGCCCGCCTCGTCCTGCTGTGCTGCTGCCTGTGCTGGTTTCCCGCCAGCGCCACCGAACCCGAACGCTGGCGGGTGGTGATCGATCTGTGGGGCAATCCGGTCTATCAAACGCTGGAACTGACCCGCGTGGGCGCCCGGCTGGACGGCTCGCTGGACGGCGACCCGCTGACCGGCAGTCTCCAGGACAACCGGTTGCGGCTGACCGCCATCGCCGGCGACCGGCGCTACCACCTGAGCGGCATGCAGACCGGCGACAGGCTGGCGGGAACGGCGGACTTCCCGGATCCCAACCAGCCCGGGCGCCGCGCCGAACATGCCTTCACCGCGACCCGCCTGCCAGCGCGGCCCGCGACCGCGCGCATCCTCGATTTCGTACCCACGGACTATGCCAACGAATTCAGCGCGCATCGTGCGCCGGTGTTGCTGCTCTGGCCCGGCGACACGGTGCGCACGCGCACGCTCGATTCCGGCGGCGTGGACGAACACGGCGTCACCCGCGCGCTGTTCGGCAATCCGCAGGTGGGTCCCTTCTATGTCGATGGCGCCGAACCCGGCGACGTCCTCGCCGTCACCCTGCATCGCCTGCGTCCCAACCGCGATCACGCCGACAGCCTCGACGCATTGGTGGGACGCGCGCAGGGACTGGCGCTGGCGGCGCAGGCGAACGGGCTAGGCAAGCCGGTACGCTGGCGGCTGGATCGCGAGCGCGGTTTCGCCCACCCGCCGGCGGACGGTGGCCTGGAAGGGCTGTCGATTCCATTGCGGCCGATGCTCGGCGGTATCGCGGTGGCGCCCGGTTTCGGTTTTCCACCCATGTCGGCCGGCGACAGCGGCCGCTTCGGCGGCAACATGGACTTCAACCAGATCGTCGAGGGCACGACCGTCTACCTGCCGGTCGCGCAACCCGGCGCGCTGCTCTACCTGGGCGATGCGCACGCCGCGCAGGGCGACGGCGAGACATCGCAGTACGGCCTGGAAACCTCGATGGACGTGGAATTCAGCGTGGCCGTCATCAAGAAGCGGGCGCTGGCCACGCCACGGGTCGAATCGCCCACCCGGCTGATGGCGATCGGCCAGGCGGGTTCGCTGGACGAAGCGGTGCGCGCCGCCACCCAGGGCCTGATCCAGTGGTTGCAGCAGGATTACCGGCTCGGCCTGTCCGAGGCGAGCCAGTTGCTGGGCGCGGCGGTCGAATACCGGATCATCACCCTGGCCGGCCGCAACGCGGGCGTGGCGGCGATGCTGGACAAGGCCAGCCTGGCCACGCTGCGCGCGTCGCCCAGGGGCGAGTGAAAAATCGCGGCACGGTCGCCGCGTTCAATCGCCGCGCGTCAGTCCCGCCAGATTCTGGCGAATCCGTTCGATGCCGGCCCAGGGGTGCTGCTTGAGCCGGCGCAACCGCGCCGGCGCCGAATCGATATCGAAGGCGTTGCCGCCCTTCACCCGTCCCAGTTCTTCCCAGCGCAACGGCATCGCCACCGGNGCCCGGGCGCGCGCGCAACGAAAACGACGCCACGCTGGTGGCACCGCGCCCGTTGCGCAGGTAGTCGATGAAGATGCGCCCCTTGCGCAACCGCTTGCTGGAAGTGGCGACGTACTTCAGCGGCTCCATCCGCGCCATCGATTCGGCGAAGGCGTGCGCGAACGGCTTGACCTGATCCCAGCCGCAGGCCGGTCTCAGCGGCACCACCACATGCAGCCCCTTGCCGCCGGACGTGCGTACGAACGACTGCAGGCCCGCTTCCTCCAGCAGGCCGCGCATCTGTCGCGCGGCGGCCACGATTTCAGCCCACGGCACGTCGGCACCGGGATCGAGATCGAATACCACCCGATCCGCGCGATCCGGATCGTCCGCGTGCGCGCCCCACGGATGGAACTCCAGCGCGTTGAACTGGACCAGTTCGCGTACCGCCCGCGCGTCGCGCACCACCAGGTAATCCTCGGTCTGGCCGCTTTCCTCCGCCACCGGCACGCTGTCCACGTACTGCATGCCGGCGGCCAGGTGCTTCTGGAAAAAGCACGGCCGCGTCGAACCCTGCGGACAGCGGATGATCGATAGCGGACGCCCGCTGATTTCCGGCAGCAGCCACGCCATCACGGTGTCGTAGTAGTCGGCCACGTCCTGCTTGGTCTTGCCGGTGTCCGGATAGACCACCCGGCCCGGATGGGTAAGTTCGATGCCATCGTCTGCCTCCGATGCGCGCCGGGCACTTCGCTTGCCTGCCGTCTTGCCGTTCGCCTTGTCCGCCATGTCCGCCTTCCGGTCCGATGAGCGCAGATCCGCCGCGGTCTTGTCCGGCCGCAGCCCCTTCAGCGATGGCTGCCGCAACAGTCCCTGGTTGCCGACGCCACGATAGAACACTTCCACCACCACTTCCGGCGGGAACCAGCGCGCACCTCGCAGATCGGTGTCCAGCCCTTCGGGGATGTCCACGGTGGGCGTGGCGCGCGCGCGGCGCCCCAGCCTTTCCCCGAGTTCGGCCAGGGTCGCCTGGCTGAAACCGGTGCCCACCCGCCCGGCGAAACGCCAGCCGTCGTGGCCGTCGGGACGCGCCAGCAGCAGCGAGCCGAAGCCGGCGCGACTGCCCTTCGGCGGGGTCATGCCCGCCACCGCGAATTCGTCGCTCTCCTGGCGCTTGCTCTTGCGCCAGTCGTCGCCGCGCCCGGCCCGATACGGAGCGTCCGCACGTTTGGAGATGATGCCTTCCAGGTGGCGTTCGGCCGCCGCGGCGAAGGCGAGATCGCCGTGTCCCCGCACATGCGGGCTGTAGGCGATGGGCGGCCGGGCCTTTTTCAGCACGGTTTCGAGCAGGCGCTTGCGATCGACCTGCGCGACGCGGCCGATGTCCACGCCTTCCAGATGTAGCAGATCGAACAGCACGTACGACAACGGCGCGTTCTTCTCGCCGGAGAGCGTGGCCTGCAACACGCTGAAGTCGGCCTGGGTGCCGCTACCGGCGATCAATTCGCCGTCCAGCGCGGCTTCCTGCAATCCCAACTGCGCCAACGCATCGACGATCTCGGGCACCCTCCCGGTCCACTCCAGCGCATTGCGCGACCAGATCCGCACTTGTCCCGCGCGAATGACCGTCAACAGGCGATAGCCATCCCACTTGGCCTCGTGCAGCCAGTCGTCGCCCATCGGCGGCGCGCTGCCCAGTGTCGCCAGTTGGGGTTTGAACGGCCCGTCCGCCAGGCGCGCGCGGCGCGCGCCGGCAAGCGCCAGCGCGCGTTCACGCCGCTGTTCGACCATGCGCGGGGAAACGCGCGCGCGCGTTTTCTTCGCGGCGCCCTTGCGCGGCGGCGCCTGGCGCGCCTTCGCGCCCTGCTTCACTACCCGCCCCCGGCGCGTGCCCGCAGTCGGTGCCGCCACGTCGTCCAGCATGTCATCGGCCTCGCCACGCGTTGCGTAGTCGTCCTCGTCCTTGAACAGCAGCCACTGCGGCCTGGCCGAGGCGCGTCCGGTGCGCACCAGGTGCCAACCGCCCTTGAGCTTGTCGCCGAACAGTTCGAAGCGCAGATGCCCCTTCGCCAGCTGCGCCTCGGGATCGCCGCGGGTGGCCCACAGCCCGCGATCGAACAAGGCGACGTGGCCGGCACCGTATTCGCCTTCCGGAATCTCGCCCTGGAAGTCCGCATAGGCAATCGGATGATCCTCCACCTCCGCCGCCAGCCGCTTGACCTGCGGATCCAGGCTCGGACCCTTCGGCACCGCCCAGCTCTTGAGCGAGTCGCCGACCTGCAGGCGGAAGTCGTAGTGGCGATGGCTGGCATGGTGCAACTGGACCACGAAAATCGGCCGCGCCGCGCGCCCGGTACGCCCCGGGGCCGGTTCGCGGGTGCGCCCGAAGTGCCGCTTGCGCTGGTACTCCACCAGACTCATCGGTGAACCTGATCATCACACGGAGTCCACTATGGTCGGGATTCCGTCAACGGGATGTATGAAGATGACTCCACTGGACAAACCCCTGCGCCGTGAGTTGCTCCTCAACGATGTCACCTACACCCTGGTGATCGATCCGGTCGGACTGAAGCTGACCGAGAAGGGCCGCAGGCGCGGGGTCGAACTGCGCTGGACCGAACTGGTGTCCGGCGATGCCGGCCTTGCCGCCGCGTTGCAGGCATCGGTGGAAGACGAACGCGGCTGATCGCCGCGCGGCGCCCCGGGCGTGTCGCGCATCCGGAGCGATCAACGCTTGCGCGTGGCCGTCTTCTTCGTCGCGCGCTTGCTGGCGGCCTTGGTCGCCGTCTTGCGTGCGCGCTTGCGCGCGGGGGCCTTCTTCGCCGCCGATTTCTTCGCCGGCGTGCGTTTCTTGTCCGCGAGGCTTTTCTGCAGCAGGGCCATGAAGTCGACCACGTTGGTGGCGGCCTCTTCCTCGCGTTCCGGTGCCTCCACGCGCGCGGTCGCGCCCTTGGACTTGATCCGCTTGCGGATGATCGCCTGCAGGCGCGCGCGGAACTCGTCGTGGTAGTCGTCGGGTGACCAGTCGCCGGCCATCGATTCCACCAGTTGCCTGGCCATCTCCTCCTCCTTGGCCGAAATGCGATAGGACGAGGCGCTGCCGGTGGGCAGCTTGTATTCGTCCGGTTCCACCAGTTCCTGCGGATAGCGCAACAGCATCAGCACCAGCGCGTCGCCCAGCGGCATCACCGCGGACAGGTATTCGCGGGTGCGGATGACGACCCGGGCCACGCCGATCCGGCCGGTCGACTCCAACGTGCGGCGCAGCAGCACGTAGCCCTTCTCGGCCTTCTTGCCGGGCACCAGCACATAGGGTTTCTCGAAGTAGCGCGGATCGATCGCGTCGCGCTCGATGAAGGCCTCCACCTCCACCGTCTCGTGGCTCTCCGGCGCGGCGGCGCGGATGTCCTCTTCCTCCACCACCACGTAGTTGCCCTTGTCGTACTCGTAGGCCTTGACGATGTCCTTCCATGGCACTTCCTCGCCGGTCTCGGCATTGACCCGCTCGAACCGGATCGGCTTGCGATCGCGCGAATCCAGCATGCGGAAGTGCAGATCGACCTTGCGCTCGCCGGACATCAGCGAGACCGGAACGTTCAACAGGCCGAAGGAAAGCGTGCCTGTCCAGATGGGGCGTGCCATGGCGCGTCCTCGCGGCGGGTATCCATTCCTTGTTAGTGCCTGCGCGATGATGGGCAAGTGAACGCAAGCCCGCGCTGGGGCAGTGCAAAAACGCGACGTCCGTCGAGACTTAATGTTTTCTCCATGCGGCGTTTACATTCGTGACGAGCGCGGCGGCCATGATGGGCGCTCTCGTCAGAAAGGAGGACATGCATGGGCAGCATCCATCGGTATCCCCCGCGGCAGGCCGTCCCCGGCAAGTGCGAGGTGGTGGACGTGAAGGCCGAACTGGAAGAATGGCGCGAAGGGATTCCTTCATCCGGGTTCTATCAGCCGGGGACCTCGTTCAGCCGCTACGAACCCAGCCTCATGTTCGCGTACGACTGCTATCTGCAATACCACCAGGTCCCGCTGGCGGGCTTGCTGCATACGCTGGAACAGCGCTACGAGGAACGCTTCGATCATTTCGAGCGGCTCGACTGGCACCACATGGAAAACCTGCTGCGCGAAGTCTGGCAGCGCATGGGGGCCCCGCTCGGCGATGTCGGACAGGCCCGTGCGGCGGGCGGGCATCCGCTTCCACTGCGCCAGCCCTACGGTTGACCCGCCTTATCGTTGATTAGACCCGCGCCGATGCCGCGGCGATCAGTCGCGGCGCGGCGCCGGCTTTCCCTTGCGGTGCGGTTTCGGCGGCGCGCCGTCGCGCGCCTTCTTCGCGAAACCGCCGCCCAGCTTGCCCGGTGGGCGTCCTTCCGGACGCTGGCGACGCGGCGGCGCGTGGCCGCTGTCCTCGCCCATCCGATGGATGCGCAGTTGCTGGCCGGACACCCAGACCTTCTTCAGGTGCGAGAGGATCTCCGACGGCATGCCTTCGGGCAGATCCAGCACCGAGTGATCGTCGTGGATGTCGATGCGGCCGATGTAGCGCGCTTCCAGGCCGGCCTCGTTGGCGATCGCGCCGACGATGTTCGCCGGCTTGACGCCGTGCATGTGCCCCACCTCGATGCGGAAGGTCTCCATGCCGACCTCGGGTTCGGCGCGCGGCGGCTTGTCGAAGCGCGGGCGCTCGATGCGCGGCGGGGCCGCCTCGTCATGCGCGCGCTCGTACCCGCCTTCGTGGTGCTCGCGGCGGGCCGGACGCTCGCTGCGTTCGCCCCGTTCCGGGCGCGGCTCGCGCACCGGCCGTTCCTCGCGCACCGGCCGATCACCGCGCGCGCGCGCGTCGCGCCGCTGTTCCGGCGGCAGCAACAGCGGCGTGTCGCCCTGCAGCAGGCGCGCCAGCGCGGCGGCGATGTCCACCGCCGGTACGTTGTGCTCCTGCTCGTAGGCCTCGATCAGGCCACGGAACTCGCCCGCGTCGCCGGCGGCCAGGGTATCGGTGATGCGACCGAGGAATTTCTGTACCCGGCGATCGTTGACCGCCTCGACGCTGGGCAACTGCATTTCCTGGATCGGCTGGCGGGTGGCGCGCTCGATGGCGCGCAACATGCCCTTCTCGCGCGGCGTGACGAACAGGATCGCGTCGCCACTGCGGCCGGCGCGGCCGGTGCGGCCGATGCGATGCACGTAGCTTTCGGTGTCGTACGGGATGTCGTAGTTCAGCACGTGGCTGATGCGCTCCACGTCCAGGCCGCGCGCGGCCACGTCGGTGGCCACCAGCACGTCCAGCTTGCCGTCCTTCAACTGCTGGATGGTCTTCTCGCGCTGGGCCTGCTGCATGTCGCCGTTGATGGCGGCGGCGGCCAGGCCGCGCGCCTGCAACTTGCCGGCCAGTTCCTCGGTCGCCGCCTTGGTGCGGGCGAAGATGATCATGCCGTCGAACGGCTCGGCTTCCAGGATGCGGGTCAGCGCATCGAGCTTGTGCAGGCCGCTGACGAACCAGTAGCGCTGGCGGATGTTGGCCGAGGTGGTGGTCTTGGCCGCGATGGTGACCTCGACCGGGTCCTTGAGGTAAGTCTGGGCGATGCGCCGGATCGCCGGCGGCATGGTCGCCGAAAACAGCGCGACCTGGCGCGATTCAGGGGTCTTCTTCAGGACCGTCTCGACGTCGTCGATGAAGCCCATCCGCAGCATTTCGTCGGCTTCGTCCAGCACCAGCGTGGTCAGGCCGGACAGATCCAGCGAGCCGCGCTCCAGGTGATCGATCACCCGGCCCGGCGTACCCACCACCACGTGCACGCCGCGCTTGAGCGCCTGCAACTGCGGGTAGTAGCTCTGGCCGCCGTAGATCGGCAGCACGTGGAAACCGGGCATCTTCGCCGCGTAGCGCTGGAACGCCTCGGCGACCTGGATCGCCAGTTCGCGGGTCGGCGCCAGCACCAGCGCCTGCGGCTTGTCGGCTGCCAGGTTGATGGAGGACAGCAGCGGCAGCGCGAACGCCGCGGTCTTGCCGGTGCCGGTCTGGGCCTGGCCCAGCACGTCGCGGCCGGCCAGCACCGCCGGGATGGTGGCGGCCTGGATGGGGGATGGGGTTTCGTAGCCCACTTCGGTGACCGCGGCCATGACCGGCGCGGACAGGCCGAGATCGGCGAAAACGAGCGAAGAAGGGGAAGATTCGGGGGACATGGAGGACTCCGGGGCGTCGCGGAGTGCGCACGCAAGCAGCGTATTGTGCGCTTTCAAGCCCCCTCCTGTCCTGTCGGCCTGCGGGTCGCCCCGCCTCGCCGTTCAGGCAAATCCTTGATTTGGCGGGGATTCCGGCCGATTTAGCCCCCTCAGGCGGCACTCCGTGATTTTTTCCCCACCGCCGCGAATCACCCTTCCGACACGCACAATCGGCACGGGCGGGAAATGGAACACGTGGCAGACATGGCGGAACACGCGCGGCAGGGGTTCGCGGAACAGCTGGAACGGCACCGGGGCATCGTCTTCAAGGTGGCCGGCACCTATTGCCGCAACCCCGACGACCGCGCCGAGCTGGCGCAGGAAATCGCCAGCCAGCTCTGGCAGGCCTATCCACGTTTCGATCCGGCGCGTCCGTTCTCCACCTGGATGTACCGGATCGCGTTGAATGTCGCGATCTCGTTCGTGCGCGACAACAGCCGACGCCACCGCCACGCGGTGCCGCTGGACGATCAGTTGCACGACATCGCCGATCCGCACGCGGCAGATCCGCAGGCCGAGCAGCAGGTGCGCGCCCTGCATCGCTTCATCCACGCGCAGGCACCACTCGATCGCGCGCTCCTGCTGCTGTACCTGGAGGACCGCGGCTATCGCGACATCAGCGAGATCCTGGGCATCAGCGAAACCAATGTCGCCACCAAGATCAGCCGGCTCAAGCAACGCATCCGCAACGAACTCTGACCCCACATGGACACGCTCATGGAAACCGATGAACTGAAGGCCGCCTGGCAGGCGCTGGAGCGCCGCATGACCCGGCAGGATCAACTCAGCCTGCACCTGTTCCGCGAAGGGCGGCTGGAAAAGGCGCGCAGCAGCCTGCGTCCGCTGTTCTGGGGACAGCTCATCCAGATCGTGTTCGGCGTGGCGATGATCGTGCTGGGGGTGGCCTGCTGGACCCCGCACCGCGACCTGCCGGTGCTGCTGGTATCCGGCATCCTCGTGCACGCCTACGGGGTGGCGACCACCGCGATGGCCGGACTGACGCTCGGCCTGATCGGCCTGATCGACTATTCCGCGCCGGTGCTGACCATCCAGCGCCACCTGGCCCGGCTGCGGCGCTTCTACATCTGCAACGGCATGATCGCCGGCCTGTCCTGGTGGCTGCTGTGGCTGCCCTTCGTCATCGCCCTGGGCGCCGTGGTCGGCGGCAACCTGACCCCGGCCGCGCCCGGCATACTGGTAGTGTGCCTGGCGATCGGCATCCCCGGCCTGATCGCCTCCGCCTGGATCCATCGCTGGCGCCGCCGGCGCGCCGGTTCGGATGCCTGCTTCGAGGACGCCCTGGGCGGCAGCAGCATCCAGCGCAGCCAGCGCGTGCTGGACGAACTGGCCCGCTTCGAACGCGAGTGAGGCGCGGGCCGGCCGGGATTGCGATTAAACTGCCGCGATGCAGATGCTCGATTTCGAACTCGACGGCGAATACGTCGAACTCAACCAGTTGCTCAAGCTGATCGGCTTGGTCGACAGCGGCGGCGCCGGCAAGGCGCTGGTCGCTTCCGGCGCGGTGCGGGTGGACGGCGCGATCGAACTGCGCAAGACCTGCAAGATCCGGGATGGGCAGGTCGTTGCGCTCGACGACATCGAGATCCACGTCCGCGCGAGCTGACCGGATGACACGGCGAGCCAAACGACCGCCCCGGCCTGCTGCTCAGTCCCTTGGCGAATCCATCGCCGCGACCATCGCCCGGATCTTCACCGCTTTCTCGAAGTGATCCAGCCGATGCGTGCGTATCCACCACTCCGCGGCTTCCATGAGCCGCTCGGGATCATCGTTGCGATTGGCGAAGAAAGCGTAGAACGACAGACCCACCTCCGGCCCCTTCTGCGCGATCTTCCGATCGCACACTTCGATGATTTTCCGCCGAAGCTCAATCCTCACGCCGTTTCCCTGTCCTGAACACCGCGCCCCTACAGCACGCCGGAAGCGTCGCGGTCGAATTCGGCCATCGGGCTTTCCATCGGGCAGGTGCCGTCGGGGAAACCGAAGCTCTTGCGCAGCTCCAGACCGCAGGTATTGATGTCTTCCAGCGCGGTCTCGGTCTGCCCGCACTGGCGATCGAAGGCCAGCATGAAATCGTCCTTGCGGCGCACGAACTCCTCGCCGCACTTGCGGGTCAGCTGGATGCGATCCAGATCGTCCTGCGCCGCGTTGGTGCCCTGCAAGCCGTATTCTTCCAGCTCGGTGGCGGTCAGCAGGCGCAGCTTGCGGTTGGGCACGGTCATCATCAGATCCGCCACCGTCACCGCCGCGCCGTTGCGCTCCAGGTAATCCTTCAACTGGCCGTAGACCTGGCGCAGTTCCTCGGCCAGCTCGGCGCGCGAGTTGGCACCGGAATTGATTCGCATCATCCGATGGATGCCGACCTTGCCGGCAATCACCCGGTTGTCGCCGGCGGCGAGGATAAGCAGGCAGGAGCTGTGGCAGATCGCGCCATCGCGCACCCACAGCGTCCAGTGCGAGGCGCCGATGATGTCGCCGGCGCGGATGCCGTCCTCGACCCGGCCACCGCTGGAATCGATGTCCAGCACGCGCTTCTCGATCGCCAGCCGGTTGGCGACGTTGGACATGCGTTCCATCAGCGAGGTGAATTCGGCGTTGATCTTTCCCGTGTAGCGCACCCGCATCACCCCGGCAGCCTGGCATGGCTTGACCGCATCGAGCAGGCTCTGGAAGTCGAGCTTGTCCAGCGCCACGCCGTCACCGTGCTCCGCGTAGTCGAGTTCGCAGCTGACCCAGGTGACCCCGGCGGTCAGCGGCGCCTCTGGCCAGTCGGTGGTGCGTGCCAGATCGATCTTGCGCGGCGCCGGCTTGACCGGGCCGGCGCTGATGGCGCCGTTGTCCTCGCTGCTGGCGGTGGTCTCGGTACGCGGCTTCTCCGGTGCCGGCGGCGCGGGGGGCTCGGCCCGGCATCCGGCCAGCAGGACGGCGCACAGCACACACCAGGACAACAGGGACACGGGACGCATGGGCACGGAAGGCGGCGGGACGTGGGAAAGAGCCGCTAGTCTAGGGCCCGGAGTGCGCCGGGGGCCGAATCGGTGGTGAATGCGGCCTCGACCGGTTCAGCTCGCGAGTCCCGCGACATCTGCGGCAGACCCCAAAGGCCAACCGCCCACGTCACGCGACGCAGGCAGGGAACGCGCAGCGCATCGGCATCTCGATCGACATGCCGCTCGCTCCCGGCAGACGGTGGGTGGCCGCGATCTCAGGCGAAGGTCACCGCGTGGACCGGTGGCAGCCGGGCCGGCAGTGCCCGCCAATGCTCGCCCTGATCATCGCTGGTCCAGAAACCGCCGGTGGTGGAACCGAACGCCAGCCGATCACCACTGGCGTCGACGGCCAGGCCGTGCCGGTAGACCAGATCGTAGGACTGCTCCGCCGGCAGTCCGGTGCGCAGGGTCTGGAAGCTGCGCCCGCCGTCGCGGGTGCGGGCGACCACCAGTCGCGCATCCACCGGATAGCGCTTCTCGTCCTTCACCGCCGGCACGAACCACGCGGTATCCGCATCGCGCGGATGCACCGCCACCGCGAAGCCGAACACCGAGGGCGGCACGTCGGTGATCTCTTGCCAGTCGCCGCCGTCGGCGGTGCTGCGGAACACGCCATTGTGGTGCTGGGCCCAGAACACCTCCGGCGTGGCGCGCGCCTGCACCAGCCGGTGCACGTCCTGGATGTTGGGATCGCCCTGCTGCCCTTCCGGCATGTAGCGCGCGATCATGCCCTGCGCGGTCTGGCTCCAGTTGTCGCCACCGTCGTCGCTGCGCCACACGCCACCGCTGGAGATCGCCACCCGCAGGCGGCGCGGATCGCGCGGATCCACGCAGATGGAATGGATGCCCGGATGATCGTATCCGCCGCCGAACCACTGGCCGCGTTCGGGGCGATCCCACAAGCCACGCACGAGTTGCCAGTTGCGTCCGTGATCGTCGGAGCGGAACAGGCCGCCGGGAATGGTGCCCGCCCACAGCCGGCCCGGTTCGTCCGGCCCGCCCGCTTCCAATGACCAGATCAGGCGCAGCGCCGCCGGTTGCGCCGGCTTGCCGTCGCCAGGCACCACCTGGTCGCCTTCGCCATAGGCCGGTACGCCCACCTCTTCCCATTGCCGGCCCTGATCGGTGGAACGATGCAGCTTGGCGCCGAAGTGGCCGAGATCCAGCGCGGCGTACCAGCTGCCGTCGCGCGGGTCGGCCAGCGCCAGCGCCACGTTGTCGCCGAGGAAGGCGGTATCGGCGATTCGCCAGCCGCCGTTGTCGCGCGCGAGCACGAACAATCCCTTGCGTGAAGACACCAGCAATCGATCCGACATGTCAGCCTCCCGACAGCGCCTGCATCACGTAGAGTTCGGCATCGTCGCCGACGGCCTGGCCGAGATCGCGCTTGTCGCGCAGGCACTGGCCATCGACGAATACCGCGACGTGGTGGCGCACCGCGCCGTGCTCGTCGAGCACGTAGCCACGCAGCGTGGGATGCAGGTCGAACACGGCCTGCAGCAGTTCACCCACGCTGGCGCCGGCCAGCTGCATGCACAGCTCGCCGCCGGAACGTGCTTCGGCTTGCGGCAGCCAGCGCGTCAGCGCCGGCGCCAGCACCACCCTGGCCATCACGGGGTCCTTGCCACCCAGACAGCCACGGAGGATAGCGCCCCACCTGCGGCGCCGCATGGCGCAACGCCGCGAGGAGGCGTCGGGTCCGCTTGCAGCGACGCGGCGATTGTCGCGGCCGGCTTCGCCCGTGGCGCCCGCGCGGTTGCGATCTTCCCCGTAGCTGACGACGCGAGTGCCAGGCGCAGGATTCAGTTTCGCCGCACCGCAGCAGCACCCGCGACCGCTTTCCCCGCTTCTCGCTTCAATGGACCCGGCAACCCCATCCGCCAGCCCGCGATCCGCTCAAGAAGCGGTCGCGCGGGTCGATACCGGACACCAGACGTGCCCGTTGAGGAGACCCCATGGGGCCCAGCCAATCGGCCTGCCATCGGGGAATCCGGCGGTCCGGGGTCGACAGCCACATTCCTCCGTTCCACACTGCGTCCGCGCGTGCGCGCACGGATCGGTGCGCGGGAGTGCGCGCCCTTCCGATGGACAGGTGGATTCCGTGATCGATACGTCACCCCATCCGTCGTCGGCGACGGCGGTGCATTCGCACGCGGAGCATGCACGGCCGGGCACCGGCGCGTGGCGTTGGGCGCTGGCCGTGCTGCTGGCCGGGCTGGCCTTCACGTTCTGGCTGGCGCTGAGCGAATGGCGCGACCTGAACGAGCGCACCGATGCACAACGTCGCGGCCTGGCTCAGGTGGCCACGCGACAGTTGCGTGCGCCGCTGCAGACCGTGGCCTCGGAACTGCGCGCGATGCAGACCGTGTTCCTGGCCAACGACCGGATGGACCAGATCCGTTTCACCCAGGTCACCGAAAACCTGCAGCGCCAGCGTATCGGTCCGGCGCGGGTGGCCACCGCGTTCGCGACCCGGATCGACGGCGTCGCCGGCGGGCCATCGGCTTATCGCTACCAGTTCATCACCCCACTCCGCGGCAACGAGGTGCTGCTGGGCCTGAACATCGCCAGCCAGCGCGAGAACCTGCTGGCGCTGGAACGCGCGCGCGACAGCAACAGCGTGGTGCTGTCCGCCCCGTTCGTGCTGCGCCAGACGGTGCCCGGCAGCCACCAGCGGCTCGGCGTGACCGTGCGCCTGCCAGTCTATTCCGACGGTCCGGAACCGCTCGACGTGACCGCGCGGCGCGCGCGCGAGATAGGTGCGCTCGCGGTCAGCCTGCGGCTGGATCCGCTGGTCAATGACGCGTTGCAGGGCCCGGTGCTGGACACCTTCCGGGTCAGCGTCCGCGATCTGGACGCCACCGACATCGGGCCGTTCTACGAATCCGGCACCCGCGCCGAGCAGGATGCACGGCTTTACCGGCAACTACTGGAATTCGGCGGGCGTCGCTGGGAATTACGCATGTGGCCGCGCCCGGCCGCGCTGGACAGCGAACGCCTGCGGGTCATCCTCACCGCCGGTCCGGTGATCAGCCTGCTGCTGGCGGCGTTGCTGTGGTCGCTGGCCACCACCCGCCAGCGCGCGATCACGCTCGGTCACGAGATGAGCGCGCTCTATCGCCAGAGCGAGGCGCAGTTCCGCGCGCTCAATGAACTGCTGCCGGCGCTGGTCCTGCTGTCCGACGGCGACGGTCGCATCCTGTATGCCAACCAGGCCGCGCGGCAGCGGCTGGGCGATGTCGTCTCGGCCGGCGTGCCGCTCACCGCGCTGTTCGCCGATCCGGCCTTCCGCGAACGCGTGCGCCAGCCCGCCCGCACCGGCGACTACTGGGGCAACGTGGAGGCGCTGCTGATCGGCCTGGGCGGGGAATTCTGGGCCAATGCGTCCATCGCCCGGGTCGAGATGGAGGACGAACCCCGCCTGCTGGTGGTCGCCACCGACATCTCCGAGCAGCGCGAACTGACCGAACGGCTCAGCTACCAGGCCACCCACGATGCGCTGACCGAACTGTGCAACCGGCGCGAGTTCGAACGGCGGATCGAACAGGCCCTGGCCGATCGCCGTCGCGGCGGCCGCTCCTGTGCGCTGCTGTACATCGACCTGGATCAATTCAAGCTGATCAACGACGTGTCCGGCCATACCGCCGGCGATCAGCTGCTGGCGCAACTGGCACTGGCGATGCGGATGCAGTTGCGCGGCGATGATCTGCTGGCGCGGCTGGGTGGCGACGAGTTCGGCCTGCTCGCGTTCGACGTCGACACGGCCAGCGCGCGCACCCTGGCCGAGCGGCTGCGCACCGGCATCGAATCGCAGATGTTCGTCTGGCAGGAACGCACCTACACGGTCAGTGCCAGCATCGGCGTGGTGGTGGTGGACCAGGACAATCCCACCCTGAAGGATCTGCTGTCCTGGGCCGACACCGCGTGCTACGTGGCCAAGGAAAACGGCCGCAACCGCATCCACGTCTACAGCGACGACGACGAGGCCACCCGCCGCTACGGCGAGATGGAGTGGGCCAACCGCCTGCGCTGGGCGATGGAGGAACAGCGCCTGTTGCTGGACTACCAGGAAATCGTGCCGCTGGATGGCCGCCGCGAGGACGGCGCGCGGGTGGAACTGCTGCTGCGCCTGCGCGACGAGGACGGCCGCATCGTCCTGCCGGGCGCGTTCCTGCCGGCGGCCGAGCGCTACGGCCTGATGCCGATGGTGGATCGCTGGGTGATCCGCGCCGCGCTGACCCACTTCGGCCAGTTGCATGCCGATGGTCGCCCCTTGCAGCAGTGCGCGATCAACCTGTCCGGCGCCAGCATCGAGGACGAGGACCTGGCGGACTTCATCCTGGCGCTGATCGCCGAGCACCGGGTGCCGCCGTCGCGGCTGTGCTTCGAGATCACCGAGACCGTGGCGGTGCGCAACCTGCTGAAGGTGGTGCAGGTGATCGAGCGGCTGCGCAAGGCGGGCTGCCGGATCGCGCTGGACGACTTCGGTGCCGGCATGTCCTCCTTCGGCTACCTCAAGAACCTGCCGGTGGACGTGATCAAGATCGACGGCAGTTTCATCCGCGATCTGGAAACCGACGCGATGAGCCGGACCATCGTCAGCGCCATCGCCCAGATCGGCCATCAGCGTGGGCTGAGCGTGGTCGCCGAATGGGTGGGCAATGCCGGGATGATCGCCACCCTGACCGGACTGGGCGTGGATTTTGGCCAGGGCATGGCGCTGCACCGGCCCGAGCGGGTGCTGTTCCAGCGCCACCGGCAGGCGGCCTGATTCCATCGTTCCGGCTCCGGTGGCGCTAGAATCGGCGCGTCGCTCTTCACGCGTCTTTTCACGAGCTGTTCGACATGTCCGACTCCTGCTGTGGCTGCGGCAAGACCATCGACGTCGCCGCGCTGGAAGCGCGCCAGCGGCGGGTGCTGGCGATCGTGCTGGCGATCAACCTCGCCACCTTCCTGATGATGATCGCGGCGGCGCTGTACAGCCGCTCCACCTCGCTGCTGTCGGGCAGCCTGGACAACCTGGGCGACGCCGCCACCTACGCGTTGAGCCTGATGGTGGTGGGCGCCAGCGCGCGCGCCAAGGCGCAGGTCGCGCTGTTCAAGGGCCTGCTGATACTCGCCGCCGCGGTCGCGGTGGCCGCGCAGATCGGCTGGCGGCTGGCGCACCCGACGGTGCCGCTGTTCGAGACCATCGGCGTGATCGGCCTGCTCAACCAGGGCGCCAACCTGATCTGCCTGCGCCTGCTGACGCCCTACCGTTCCGGCGACGTCAACCTGGCCTCGGCCTGGGAATGCTCGCGCAACGATGTTTACGAAGGACTGGCGGTGCTGGTCGCCGCCGCGGGCGTGTGGCTGTTCGGCGCCGGCTGGCCGGATCTGCTGGTCGGCGCAGCCCTGTTGCTGCTGTTCCTGCGTTCGGCCTGGCGGGTGCTGTCCGGCGCCTGGGCGGCCTGGCGCGAGACCGCGCCCACGCATGCCTGAACCTGCCGGCTTCGGGCACGTCCCGCCGAGCAAGCTCGGCGCGACAGGCAACGTCCGGCCCTGAACCCACGCGTAGAGCGGAGCTTGCTCCGCTGCCCTGCATGGCCGGCGGCTTCGGACACGCCCCGCCGAGCAAGCTCGGCGCGACAGGCAACGTCCGCCCCTGAACCCACGCGTAGAGCGGAGCTTGCTCCGCTGCCCTGCATGGCCGGCGACTTCGGACAAGCCCCGCCGAGCAAGCTCGGCGCGACAGGCAACGTCCGCCCCTGAACCCACGCGTAGAGCGGAGCTTGCTCCGCTGCCCTGCATGGCCGGCGGCTTCGGACACGCCCCGCCGAGCAAGCTCGGCGCTACGGGAGGCAATCGCCGCTAAGGAGCCTCGGCCAACCGGCTGGCGTGACTGGCGGCAAGCTTCCAACCGTCGGGATACCGGATCCAGGTATCCGTGAAACGGAAATCGGCGGTGAACGCCTGCCCCTGCGAATCACCCTCGACGTGGGTCACTCCAGTGACGATAGCCGCATCGCCATGCAGGCGGATCCGCTGGTCCCGATTGCGGAACACCCGGTAGCGCGGTTCCCGGCTCGCCACTTCGGCGAGGTTGGCGGCCAGGCCGGTGACCACGCCGCGCGAATCGACCAGAGTGAAGCCCGGATCCAGATGGCGCTCCAGGGTTTTCGCGTCGCCGCCCTCGAATGCACGGCACAGGATCGTTTCCACCGCCAGGATGTCGCGCCGGTCCTCGGCTTCGCCGGCCTGCGCCCAGGAAGACGCCGCGAGCAGCGCCCACAGCACAGTCGCCCTTCCCCACATCGCCTTTCGCATCGCCCTGCCCCGCTCCGGGATTGCCGGCGATGGTAACGCGTCGCTACAGGCCGTGGCCGTCCTCGGCGCGCAGCACCGGTTCCGGTTTCACCCGCACGGCCCACAGCACGCCGCCGATCAGCAGACCGATGCCGATCAGGGTCAGCGGGCGTGGCATCTGCCCGCGCAGCATGAACGCATAGGCCAGCGCCGCCAGGGTCTCGAACACGATCAACTGCCCGACCAGCGCGGTTGGCAGGCGCTGGCTGGCCTGGTTCCAGCACAGCGTGCCCAGCCACGAGGCGAACAGGCCGATCGCCACCATCAGGGCGATGAAGAACTCCGGGCGTGGTCCCAGCGGCATCGGGAAGTCCGCGCCACGCAGCTTCATCACGCCCCACAGCAGCGCGTAACCCAGCAGCGCCAGCGGCAGAATCGCCACGCCCTGCGCGGTTGCCCACGCGCGCGGACTGCGATCCGGATGCGCGCGCAGCCAATCGGCGTTGCGTAGCGGATACCAGGTCCAGCAGGCCACCGCGATCAGCGCCAGCAGCGCGCCGCTGGCGTATCGCCATGGATCGGCCTGCGGGTCGTCGCGCAGTGCCTGCAGTTCCACCTGGTTGACGCAGGCGATGCCCAGCACGATCAGCACCAGCGAAGGCGCCAGCCGGCCCCAGGGCAGGCGTCCGTCACGGTGGCCGTTGCGCAGGTTGGCGCTGATCGCGATCACCACCGGCAGCGTGCCGATGATCATGGTCGGCACCGGCGCGCCGGCGCGCTGGATGGCGCTGGCCAGGCACAGGTAGTACAGCAGGTTGCCGATGGCCGCGAGTTTGAGCGCCTCGCGCCAATCGGCCGCGCGCAGCCGGCGCAGTTCGGCGCGATCGAAGGCGGCCAGCGGCAGCGCGATCAGGCCGAATGCCAGGTAGCGTCCCACCGATTGCAATGCGGCGGGATACTCCGGCAACAGCAGCGGCCCCACGAACACCAGGCCCCACATCAGCCCGGCCGCCAGCGCGTACAGCGTTCCCACCCACATCGTCGTGTTCGTCCGTCCGGAAAACACCGACTCTAGAAGGCGTTCCCGGTCCCGTCTTGCACCAGATTGCGCCGGCTCAGCCGCGCACCTGGCGCTGGTAGCGCGCCGGGGTGACGCCGTAGCGGCGCGCGAACGCCCGGGTCAGGTGGGCCTGATCGGCCATGCCGGTGGCCGCGGCCACGTCGGCCGGGGACTCGCCCGCGCCCAGGCGCCGCTTGGCGTCGTGCACGCGCAGGGCCATCAGCATCTGCTGCGGAGTGACGTGATACTGGTCGCGGAACCGGCGCAGGAAATGGAACGGGCTGAGCCCGGCAACGGCCGCGAGCGACTCCAGGCTGACCCGCTGGTCCAGGTGCGCGTGCAGGTAGTCGATGACGCCGCCGAAGCGCTGCGTGCGTTCCGCGCCCTCGGGCCGGCCGACATGGGCATGGTCCCGCAAGGTCTCCAGCAGTTGCAGCAGCAGGCCATCGAAGGCCAGTGGCTCGGCGCGCGCGTGCCACAGCGCATCGAGCAGCGCGGTGACCCGCGACGCGCGCGTGGGATCCGGGCGCACGGCATCGGCGAACCACCAGCCGGATTCGCCGGTGATCTCCTCCAGCGCCGCGCGATCCAGATAGATCATCCGGTAGCGCCAGCCATCCTCGGTTTCCGCGCGTCCGGTGTGCAACGCCTCGGGGTTCATCAGCACCAGCGAACCGGCCGATGCCAGGTGATCCGCGCCGGCATAGCGGAAGCGTTCCGCCCCGGATTCGATGGCGCCCAGTCCGAACGCCTCGTGGGTATGCGGATCGAAAGCGTGCCGGACGATATGCGCGCGGTACAGTTCCACGCCCGGCCGGTGCGGCGGGTGCAGGAACTGGGCCGCGTCACGGGGGGATTCGAATTGTTCCGGCACGCCTTGCATCGGCTCATCATGCCACCGGTCGGCCACCCTCGCCGCCTTTGGCCGCCGCCGCCCCCGTGCGGCGTTGATGCGCGTACAGGGGCCACGGAAAGGCCGCGACGGACCCCGGCAGGACCGGCGCAGGGAGATTCGATGAAAACCTTCTACATCCGCTCGCTGCATTGGCTCGCGATGCTGGGTTTCCTGCTGCTCGGCGCGGCGGTGAGCGCCAGCCTCGGCGCCCTGCTGGGTTGAGCGCCCGCGATATTCCGGAGCGCCCCCGGGGTCAGGGCGGATCGTTGCCCTCGGGCGTGACCTCGGCGGCCCACGCCAGCGCCTGCTCCGCTTCGGCGGGCTCGAACGCGCGCACTTCCGTCGCCGGCAGCAGGTGCCCGGCGAACTCGGAAATCCGGCCCAGCCATTGCTTGTCGGTCACCACCGCCGCGCGCGCGAAGCGCGAATACTCGCCCAACTTCTGCACCGCGTAGCGCAGATCCTTGGCCATCGCCTCGGCGCTCAGGCCGGTCATGCCGGCGAGATCGGTGAAGATGCCGATGCGGCGGTACTCGTGCAGGCGCGCCTCGATCTCGGCGATGCACCGGTCGTAGTCCTCGCCGGTGAGCTGGCCGCTGAAGCGGAAGGCCGCCACGTGCGGCGGGGCGGGAATGCCTTCGATCATGCGCGGACTCCTGCGATGGGTTTCATCGCATGCTCACCGCGGGCGCGTCGCGAAAACGTCAACGCCGGCAAGGGCCTCAATCGATCCGGTAGACTCGTGCCTTGGGCGTGTCTTCCTCGACCTGCAGGAACCAGCGTCCGGCCACGCCGGGCACCACCACGATCTCGGGCGATTCCAGCGGGCGCGACAGCTTCATCTTGCCTTTCAGGACCTTCCACTGCTGGCCGTTGTCCAGTTCGAACACGGTCCCCGGCTCCCAACCGGCCACGGTGCCCTTGAGGCGCGCGTGGATGGGCTCGTCGTTGAGGCCAATCAGCGAACTTTCATCGCGTGGGCGGCGCTCCGGCGCCTGCGTGCGGGCGATGACCTCTGCGCGCTCCTGCGCGTGCGCCTCGACCTGTTCGCCGAGCAGGCGGTTGAGCAGTTCCAGTTGCGCCGGGGTGAGCTGGTCCAGGCCGGTGGCGCGCATCTGCTCGGCGGTGAGCCGCTGTTCGATGTTGACGTGCGGGGCCTTTGGCTCCTGTTGCGCGAACGCCGCCGGCATCCACGCCATCGCCAATCCCGCCAGCAGCCAAGCCTTGATCTTCATGTGTCCGCCCTTGCCCGGCGCGTCCGGCATGGGCGCGCTTTACGGTTTCGTGAAGATCCTGCTGCGATGAAATGACAGGAACATGACAGCAACCCGGCTCAGGCGTCGTGGGTGTCGCCGGATAGCGGCGTGGCCCGCATCGACGGACGCTGCGCGAAGGCGTCGAACCAGGCCGCCAGACGCGGCCGTGCCGGCCGGAACGGCGGCAGTTCGCGGAACGCCAGCCAGTCCAGGGCGGTGGCGACCGCGATGTGTCCCACATGCGGCGGCGCATGGACGTCCAGTTCCTGTTCCAGCCAGTCGTAGCTGGCCAGCAGCTTGTCGATGTAGCCGTCGCGCAGCGGCGGGTAGCGCAGCGGTTCGGGACGGCGCACGGTCTCCCAGCGCACCGCGATGCCGGCCTCGCACAATCCCTGCGCCACCGCCTGCACCCGCAGCGCATGCCAGCGCGCTTCGCCGTCGGCGGGAATCAACCGCGCGCCGGTATGCAGGGTGTCGAGATAGGCGCAGATCACGTCCGAATCGAAGATCGCCGGCTGTCCTGGGCGCAGCAGTACCGGCACCTTGCCCAACGGGTTCTGCCGGAACACCGCCTCGTTGCGCAGCACCGGGCTGGTCTCGTGGTGGATCACCTCCAGCCGATCGGCCAGGCCGGCCTCGTGGGCGAACACCAGCGCCTTGCGCGCATAGGGCGAATGGGTCTGGTAGAGCAGTTGCATGGATACCCCGCGTGCCGGAGAAAGGTGAATCCTCCGGATTGGGACGACGGAAGAACCTTTCAACCGTGGCGTTTCGATCGCCGCGTTCAGGCCCGCCGCAGCGACCAGAATCCGATGTCGCGCCGATGCCGGAAACCCAGCCGCTCATACAACTGCAGCGCGCGCGGGTTCTCGTGGCTCACGTGCAGGAACGGCAACGCGCCACGGGCAAGCGTGTCGTTGACGAGCATGGCGGTCAGCCGGCCGGCGTAGCCGCGGCCGTTGAAATCCGGGTGGGTGCAGATCGCGCTCATCTCGCGGCACTCTCCCGTTCCCAGGCGCTCGCCGATCATCGCGGCCAGGCGTCCGTCCTGGTAGATGCCGAAGTAGCGGCCCATGTCCATGGTGCGTTCACGGAAGTAGTGCGGATAGACCAGCGCGGTCAGTGCCAGCACGTCGGCGCGATGCGATTCGCCCAGCGACAGGATCTCCGGCCCCTCGGCCACCGGCAGCGGCGTCGTGCGGATCATCTGCGCCAGCGGCCGGAACGTCTCCAGCCGCCAGCCCGGCGGTGCTTCCGGTACCACCCCGATCAGGTAGACGGATTCGCCGGGCGCGACCAGCACCTCCAGCTCCGCGCCAATGTCCCCGTCGGCGGCGCTCGCCACGCCCAGGAACGGCGCATATTCGGCGGGGTAGCGCGCCACCGCGCCCGCACGCAGCGCGATGCCGCTGTGCAGGCTTTGCAGCGCGGACCAGAACGGATTGTCGAGTGCGGCGTGGACGCGAGGTTCGAGGACTTCGGTATTCATCGTCATGCGGTGCATTCGCGGCGATGCAGCAGACGCATCCCGGCGTTCGCCCATGTTAACCGTGCCGTCACGCCAACACCCGGGTCCCTCCGGCATATCTGATGGCGCCGCATGGGCCGCTGTCCTCGCGGCCCCTGCCTGAACAGGGCCCCCGGCCATTGTCGATTTCCGCCTTGCCCGTTCGTCGACACCGGGAAGGCCCGTATCCCGGACCTTTCATTCCTCTCAAAGCACAGGAGCTCCACCATGTCGTACATCGACGGTTTCCTCATCGCCGTGCCAAACGCCAACAAGGAGAAGTTCATCGCCCACGCCGGCGAATTCGATCCGATTTTCATGGAGCTCGGCGCCATCCGCGTCATCGAATGCTGGGGCGACGACGTCCCGGACGGGCAAGTCACCGATTTCCGCCGCGCGGTGAAGGCCACCGACGAGGAGACCGTGGTGTTCTCCTGGATCGAATGGCCGGACAAGGCGACCCGCGACGTCGGCATGAAAAAGATGATGGAGGATCCGCGCATGGATGCCGCCAATCCCATGCCCTTCGACGGCAAGCGGATGATCTTTGGTGGCTTCGCGCCCGTGGTGGATCTGAAAAAGTAATCCCCCGGGGAGCCGTGGAGCGGAGCTCGCTCCGCTGCTCCTGCGCGCGGTTTCGTCCGTGGCTGTGCAAACCCGTCACCCGTCGATGCCTCGACCCATGCGCCCGCTCAGGGCACACCCAGCCGGGTGTGCCCGGTGGCGATGCGCCGCTCGATCACGACAGGCCTGGCGCCTTCGCCCTGCCCTTGTTCCCAGAGCAGCAGAAACGGCGCCCCGCGGTTTTCAATTTCCAGTTCGGCGCCATTGGCGATGCTGCGCCAACGCAGATCGACACGGCCGTCGCCGATGCGGACATTTTCGACGGCCAGGCGATCCCAGCCGGCCGGCGGCCGCGGTGCGAACCGCAGCCGCTTCGCCAGCGCATCCACGTCCAGTCCGAGCATGCCGTGGACAGCCGCGGACAGGAACGCCGCCGAGGACCAGGTCTGTTCCGGCACCGATTCGCGCTGCGGCTCCGGACGATCGCCGCGCATGACCTCGTGCATGTGCCCCGGCGAATCCGCGCCCGCCCAGGACACCAGGCTGCGCCATAGCGTCGCCGCCTGCTCCGGCCTGCCCGCGCGCCACAGGGTCTCGGCCGCCATCGCGGTGCCTAGCCCCCACACGCTGCCGCGCGAATAGGCTTCCGGGTCGTAGTCGGCGGCTGTGTCCGGCCGGCTGCGCAGTCCCCACGCGGCAAGGTAGGCCGGCCGTGAGAGCTGGCCCAGCGTGGCGTCCACTTCCGCATCCGTGGCCGCCCCGGAACGGATGGCCGCCAGATCTGCCGGCGAGGTGCTTTCCCCGGCTTTGCCGGCGTGACTGAAGCCGCTGATCCAGCGCCGGCCGGCCTCGTCGCGATAACGCTTGCGCAACTGGATGCGCGCCTGCCCGGCGGCACTGGCGGCTTCGCGACCCAGTACTTCGTCACCCTGCACCTGCGCCAACGCCGACATGGCCTGCGCGGTCTCGACCCAGGCCGCCGACAGGGTCAACTCGTCGGTCAGGCGATCCTGCTCGTTCGCGCTCATCTTGTCGGCCGGCACGCGCGGCAGGCCGTCATCGGGATCGCGCGTGGACAGGCAATAGCGGTAGGCCCTGAGGACGGCGGGCCAGTGCCGACGCAGGAATCCGGTGTCGCCGCTGGCGCGGACGTATTCGGCCAGCACACCGATGAAATCGAACGCGATGTCGACATGCACGTACATGTACGGATAGTCGCCGGCCCAGTCCAGGAAGCCCGCGCTCTGCGACATCTCGTGCCAGATCATGCCGTTGTCCGGATGCTGGTAGCGCAGGATGAACGCCAGCTCCTCCGCCGCGCGCTCGAAGCGTCCTTCGTGGATCAACGCACGCGTGCCGACCAGTCCGTCACCGGCGAAATACCACGCGTACTGCGGACGCCGCGCGCCGTGCGATGGCCCGTAACCGGCGACCAGGCCGCAGCCCAGCCGGGCGTTGCAGGTCCACGCCTGCTCCAGCGCGATCTGGGCCCAGCCCAGTGCCCGATTGGCATCGGCATCGGGCGTGGTGATGCGCAGCCGTTCGGAGGAGACGAAACGCGCCGCGCCTTCCGCCGACGCGGGCTGTTGCAATGCCGCGGTGGTGGCATGCACGTCCTCGTCCGCCTCGCTCTGGCCGGTGAACAGCAGTTCCGCGCAGCGTTTCGTGCCGCAGGCTTGCGGCTGCAGGCGCAGGAACAATGGCAGGCCGAACTCGCTGCCACGCCGATCGTTGTTCGGCTCGCTGTGCTCCGTCGCCTGCGGCGAGGACACCAGCGCACGGAACTGCCTGCGTGGTTCGCTGATCAGGAATCCTTTCGCCCGCGCGTCCCAGGCCAATTCCTGCCCGCCCACCGCCGCCGGCCACATCAGGTT
The DNA here is from genome assembly GCF_052044485.1 of Pseudoxanthomonas sp. 22568. NCBI lineage: Bacteria > Pseudomonadati > Pseudomonadota > Gammaproteobacteria > Lysobacterales > Lysobacteraceae > Pseudoxanthomonas > Pseudoxanthomonas sp. 22568. The sequence goes on along the minus strand of NZ_JBQENC010000015.1, from coordinate 34,293 downwards.
GAGCGACGGCCGGAAACGGATTTCCAGTCCGATGTCTTCGCCTTCCATTTCGTAACGCACGATGACACCGGGCAAACGGCCACGCGCCTCCACGCGCTCGCGCAGCGAAAAACCCGGCCCCGCGTAGTGCCGGGTCATCCCCAGCGGATCCACTTCCGCCGAAACCAGATAGGCCAGCCCGTCGCGCATCTTTCCGTCGATCACGAATCCAGGCCGATAGCCTGCCGCGATCTGCAACGGAAACGTCCACAGTTCCAGCCCGTCCTCGGAATACCCCCCGGCGAAGGCTCGCAGGCCGTGCGCCGAGAGGTAGCGGTTCTCGCGCGGCTGTTCAATCGACCAGCGCGGAAGTTCGTACGACGTCGACGCCGGTTCCGCCGCGGAAACCGGCACCGACACGAATGACAGCAACAGGCAGAGCAGACCCGGCCAATGGCGCATGGAGAACCTCGTGGGGAGGGGCGCGTCCTGCGGCGGATGTTCCTGGTTCGCACCCTAAGCCATCGGCCCGCATGACCGCCAATTGCAGCGCAGCATGGTGTCCACTGAAACCATCCGGCCGCTGTGGCAGACTCGTCGCATGATGCCGCGAATCCTTCTCCGCGCCCTGGTGTTGGCGGTGTGCTGCGTGGTTTCCGCGGCGGCCATCGCGGCTGCCCCGCCCTCGCGCGTGCTGATCTTCAGCAAGACCGCCGGTTTCCGCCACGATTCCATTCCCGTGGCGGTGACCGCGCTGCGCGAGATCGCCCGCCGGCAGTCACTCGATGCGGATACCAGCGAGGATGCCTCGGTGTTCGCACCGGTTCGATTGCAGCGCTACCGCGCGGTAATCTTCGTCAACACCACCGGCGACATCCTGGATCCGGAACAGCAACGGGCGCTGGAAGGCTTCATCCGCGCAGGCGGCGGTTTCATGGGCGTGCACGCGGCGGCGGATACCGAGTACGACTGGCCGTGGTACGGCGAACTGGTCGGTGCGTGGTTCCTCGGCCATCCACCCGGGCTGCAGACCACCCGCGTGCGTTTCGGCCACGATGGCATCGCTGTGCATGGACGCGAATGGCGGGTCACCGACGAAATCTACAACTACCGGCGCAACCCGCGCGGTTCGGCCGAAGTGATCGCGACAGTGGACGAGCACGACTACACCGGCGGCACCATGGGCGATGATCATCCGATCGCCTGGTGCCACGGTTTCGAAGGCGGCCGCGCCTGGTACACGGGGCTGGGCCATGACATGGCGATGTATTCGGACGCGACCTTCCTGCGTCATCTCCGGCGCGGCCTGCGCTACGTGACCGGACGCGCGGACGCGTGCTGATCAGGCGGCCGGGCAGGCATCGCGGCGTCCCGCCTCGAACGCCTTGACCCCCGCTTCGTCGACCGGTAGCGGACGCACGCCGTCGTCGAAAATCACCCGCCACTGACCGTCGCGATCCTGCTGCCACACCGATCCGAAGCGTCCCAGCCGATGGCTGCCGTCCTTCGGATTGCGGTACAGCGCCGGACCGCTGGAGTAGGCCGTGCGGCCGTCGCCGCCGACCGAGACCCGCTCCGGATACCAGCGCAGTTCCAGCGCCTTGCCTTCGATCAGCGGCATCCAGTCGGCCACGATGGCGTCACGACCGCGGGTGGGCTGATGACCCACGCCGAACACCGCGTCGGCGTGGAGGAAGCCGGCGAAGGCGGTGGTGTCGTGCCGTGCGAGGGCGGCGGCGAAGCCGAGTTCCCGCGTCCAAACCGCGCATCGCGCGTCGCTTGCCATCCCCGGGTGCGGCGGCGGCTCAACGGCCGCGACGCCCGTCGCCAGGCCCGCCAGCCCCAGCAGGGCCGAAAGTCGTAGACCGTCTGTCATGCGAAGTTCTCCGAAACCTGCCAAGCTTTGCGCATTCCATTCCCATCCGTCCTTCCATGCGCCTGCCATTCGTCAGGGCCGCGTGGCTGGCCGCCGCATTGCTGCTGTCGGCCGGCTGCGCGACCCGCGCTCCGCACTCCGCCTCCATTCCCCCCCGGGAACCCGCCACCCTCCTGCTGATCTCGCTCGACGGCGTTCGCGCCGAATACCTCCAGCGCGGCATCACGCCCCATCTGACCCGGCTGGCCGAGGACGGCGTGCGCGCCGAGTGGATGAATCCCTCCTACCCCTCGCTGACCTTCCCCAACCATTACACCCTGGTCACCGGCCTGCGCCCGGATCATCACGGCATCATCAGCAACACGATGTTCGACGAGCACCTGGGCAACTTTTCGCTGAGCGACCGCGAAGCGGTGGGCGACTCTCGCTGGTGGAGCGGTGAACCGATCTGGGTTGGCGCGGAGAAGGCCGGGCTGCGTACGGCGACCATGTTCTGGCCGGGTTCCGAAGCCGCCGTGCAGGGCGTCCGCCCCACCCAGTGGTTCCCGTTCGACAAGGCCTTCGCCATCGATGATCGCGTGCGCCAGGTGCAGGCCTGGCTGGATCTGCCGGCGACCGAGCGGCCGCGCCTGATCACGCTGTATTTCGAGCACGTGGACACCGCCGGCCATGACAACGGCCCGGCTTCGCGCAATGTCGAGGACACCCTGAAGGCGATCGATGCCGCCATCGGCCAGCTCGTTGACGGCATCGACGCCCGCGGCGAACGCAGTCGCGTGAACCTCATCGTGGTCTCCGATCACGGCATGACCGCGACGTCGCCCGAGCGCGTGATGATCATCGAGGATCGGGTGTCCCCGGATGACGCGGATGCCATCACCGTCGGCCAGGTGGTCGGTTTCAACCCCCGCCCCGGCCGTGAGGCCGCCGTCGAGCGGCAGTTGCTCGGCCGACGCGATCACGCCGAATGCTGGCGCAAGCAGGACATGCCCGCGCGCTGGCATTACGGCACCCATCCGCGCGTGCCCGCGATCGTCTGCCAGGCCGACGAAGGCTGGCTGCTGGTGAAACGCGAGGCGGTCGAACGGTGGCGCCGCAACGGCTGGAAGGGCGGCGGCTCGCATGGCTACGACCCGGCGCTGCCCTCGATGCGCGCGATCTTCCTGGCGCGCGGTCCGGCGTTCCGGCACGGCCTTGTCGTGCCCGGCTTCGACAATGTCGACGTCTATCCGCTGCTGGCCCGCCTGCTGGGCGTCACGCCCGCGCCCAACGATGGCGATCCGCGGACCCTGCTGCCGATCCTGAGCGACGCCGAGGCTGCTTCAGCGTCCCGGCATTGATGTCCGAAAACGGTGAGTCGGGGGCCATGGGCGGTGCTAGCCTGCACGCATGTCCTCCGCCCCCCTCCCCGCCGGCCTGCCCGATCACCGCGTCTGCGAACAGGCGCGGCTGAGCCGTGACCCACGCTTCGACGGCCTGTTCTTCACCGCCGTCACCAGCACCCGCATCTACTGCCGGCCGGTCTGTCCCGCGCCGGCGCCGAAGCCGGCCAACGTCACCTACTATCCGAACGCCGCCGCGGCGGAGGCCGACGGCTTCCGCCCCTGCCTGCGCTGCCGGCCGGAACTGTCGCCCAGCGACGGCGCCTGGCGGCGGGGCGATGAAACCGTCGCACGGGCACTGAAACTGATCGACCAGGGCGCGCTGGCCGATCGCCCGCTGGCGGATCTGGCCGGTTCGCTGGGACTGGGCGAACGCCAGTTGCGGCGCCTGTTCAACGATCGGCTGGGTGCCAGCCCGGTCGGCGTGCACGGTACCCGTCGGTTGCTGTTCGCCAAGCAACTGCTCACCGAGACGCGCCTGCCAATCACCCAGGTCGCGCTGGCAGCGGGATTCGGCAGCCTGACCCGTTTCAACACCACCTTCCGCGAGGCCTACCGGATGGCGCCTCGCGATCTGCGCAAGCGCGAATCGACGGTGGAAGACGAAGGCGTCGCCCTGCGGCTTGGTTACCGGCCACCGTATGACTTCGAGGCCATGCTGGACTTCCTGCGCGGCCGCGCCCTGCCCGGCGTCGAGTACGTGGACGCGGACAGCTACGCGCGCGTCATCGGCGGCGCCGACGCGCCGGGCTGGCTGCGGGTCAGCCGCTGGAGCGCGAAGCCCGACGATCACGCGCTGCGGCTGGAACTGCATGGCGCCGCGCCGGCGCAGTTGCTCGCCATCGTCAACCGGATCCGCCGCATGTTCGACCTGGATGCGGATCCGCAGGCGATCGCGCGGGCGCTGGGCGCCGATTCGCGCCTGCGCCCGCTGCTGCGCAAGCGCCCCGGCCTGCGCCTGCCCAGCGGCTGGGACGGCTTCGAGATCGCGGTGCGCGCGATCATCGGCCAGCAGGTCAGCGTGGCCGCCGCGCGCACGCTCACGGCGCGCCTGGCCCAGCGGCATGGCACCCCGTTGCCGGTCCCGTTCGGCACCGGACTCGCGCACCTGTTCCCCTCCGCCGAGGCATTGGTCGATGTCGATCTCACCGCGATCGGCCTGACCCGTGCCCGCGCCGCCACCATCAACACGATGGCGCGCGCACTGCTGGAAGACCGCGTGGATTTTCGCGGCGAACGCACGCTGGACGATTTCACCGCGCGCTGGGTCGCCCTGCCGGGCATCGGTCCGTGGACGGCCAACTACATGGCCATGCGCGCGCTCGGCCATCCCGACGCATTTCCCGCCGACGATCTGGTATTGCAGAAAGCCGTGCCCACCGACGGCAGCCGGATGACCGCGAAAGCCCTCACCGCCCGCGCCGAGGCGTGGCGCCCCTGGCGCGCGTACGCGGTGATCCAACTGTGGCGCGACAGCATGCCCGCTCCCAAACCCTTGCCCGCTTCACCATTGCCCGTGTCCACGCCATGAACACTCCCTTGCACTACCGCCACATCGACAGCCCGGTCGGCCCGCTGCTGCTGGTGGCCGACGATGCCGCGCTGCGCGTGATCGAATTCGACAATCCGCGCCATCCGTACAAGCGTTCACCGGACTGGCAACCGGGCGACAACGCGGTGATGCGCGAAACCGCGCGCCAGCTGGGCGAGTACTTCCGCGGCGAGCGCCAGCAGTTCGATTTGCCGCTCGCGCCGCAGGGAACCGACTTCCAGCGCATCGTCTGGCACACGCTCGCCGACATTCCCTACGGACAGACCATCAGCTACGCGGAACTGGCGCGGCGCGTGGACAAGCCGACCGCCACCCGCGCGGTCGGCGCGGCGAACGGGCGCAATCCGCTGCCCATCGTGCTGCCCTGCCATCGCGTGATTGGCGCGGACGGCAGTCTGACCGGATTCGGCGGCGGCCTGCCGACCAAGCAGTACCTGCTGACCCTGGAGGGCGCGCTGCCGGCGGGCGATCTGTTCGGTTGAATACCGCGGCGTTCTAGAATGGCCGCATGAGCGCTTCCTCCACGCATCCCTCCGACGGCGTCCTGCTGGACGCAAACCTGATCACATTGACTGGCGATGCCGGCTACGGCGTCATCGAGCAGGGCGTGCTGGCCTGGCGCGACGGCCTGCTCGATTTCGTCGGTTCCCGCGCGGATTGGGAGCGTCTCGGCGACGATGGCGATCGCCCGGCGCTGCATGCCGAAGGCCAATGGGTGAGCCCGGGCCTGGTCGACTGCCATACCCACACCGTTTTCGCCGGGGATCGCGCCGGCGAGTTCGAACAGCGCCTGCAAGGCGTCAGTTACGAAGAAATTGCTCGCGCCGGCGGCGGCATCGTGTCCACCGTGCGCGCCACCCGCGCCGCCAGCGAGGACGAACTGCTGGCGCAGTCGCTGCCGCGCGCGCGCGCGCTGCTCGCCGATGGCGTGACCACCCTGGAAATCAAGTCCGGCTACGGCCTGGATCTGGCCAACGAGCGCAAGATGCTGCGGGTCGCGCGCCGGATCGGCGAGCAGCTCGGCATCACCGTGCGCACCACCTTCCTTGGCGCGCACGCGTTGCCGCCGGAATACAGCGGACGCGCCGACGCGTACATCGACGCGGTATGCGAATGGCTGCCGCAGCTGCATGCCGAAGGGCTGGTCGATGCGGTGGACGCCTTCTGCGAGCGCATCGCCTTCGATGCCGCGCAGACCCGCCGGGTGTTCGAGGCCGCGCGCGCACTCGGCCTGCCGGTCAAGCTGCATGCGGATCAGTTGAGCGACGGTCATGGCGCCGCGCTGGTCGCCGAGTTCGACGGCCTGTCGGCGGACCACGTCGAGTACACCTCCGAGGACAGCGTGCGCGCGATGGCGGGGCACGGCACGGTCGCGGTGCTGCTGCCGGGTGCCTTCCACGTGCTGCGCGAAACCAGGCTGCCGCCGCTGGAGGCGTTCCGCGCCCACGGCGTGCCGATGGCGGTGGCGACCGACTGCAATCCCGGCACCGCGCCCCTGCAGTCGCTGCGACTGGCGATGTCGCTGGCCTGCACGCACTTCCGGCTGACTCCGGAAGAAGCGCTGCGCGGCGCCACCACCCAAGGCGCGCGCGCGCTTGGCCTGGCGGATCGCGGTGCGCTCGCGGTCGGACGGCGCGCGGATTTCGTGCTCTGGAACATCGCCCAGCCCGCGCAGTTGAGCTACTGGCTGGGCGGCGAGCTGGTGGCGGGCGTGTATGCAGGTGGCCGGCGGGTGCGCTGACGATTCGCCGCCCCCTTCGCTCCCGCTGGCGACGAACCTTCGCCAGTGGCGCGGCCCCCACACTTTCCTCCCCCCGAGAACACCCACATGCCGCAGTCGTCCACCCTGGTTGCCTTCGCCCTCATCTGCCTGGGCATGGTGCTGACACCGGGTCCGAACATGATCTACCTGGTGTCCCGGTCGATTTCCCAGGGACGCATGGCCGGCCTGGTTTCGCTGGGCGGCGTCGCCTTGGGTTTCGTGTTCTATGTGCTTTGCGCGGCCTTTGGCATCACCGCGTTGATGATGGCGGTTCCCTACGCCTACGACGCATTGCGGCTCGCCGGCGCGCTGTACCTGCTCTACCTCGCCTGGCAGGCCATCCGACCCGGCGGGCGCTCACCGTTCCAGGTACGCGACCTGCCCCAGGATGGCCCCCGCAAGCTGTTCGCGATGGGTTTCGCCACCACGCTACTCAATCCGAAAGTCGCGGTGATGTACCTGTCGCTGCTGCCGCAGTTCATCGACCCCGCGCACGGCAGCGTGCTGTCCCAGTCGCTGCTGCTCGGGTTCACCCAGATCTCGGTGAGCGTCAGCGTCAATGCGTTGATTGTCGCCATGGCCGGTTCGATCGCCCTGTTCATCGGGCAACGCCCACTGTGGCAGGTCGCGCAACGCTGGCTGATGGGCACGGTGCTGGCCGGCCTGGCGACGCGCATGCTGATCGAGGGCCGGCGCTAAAAACGGGGCGGGAGCACGCAGGCCACGCGGTATCGGCGCAAAGAAAAACCCCGGCGCGAGCCGGGGTTTTCTTTTTCCCGTCGCCGGATCCGCGGATCCGGTACGAAAGGCTCAGGCCTTGGCGACGGCCTTCTTGGCCACGGCCTTCTTGGCCGGCGCCTTCACCACGGTCTTCTTGGTGGTCGCCGTCGCGGCGACACCGGCCTTGGCCACGGTGCTCTTGCGCGCGTTGCCGTAGCTGGACACGTAGCGCTTGCCCTTGGCGGTTTTGCGGTCACCCTTGCCCATCGTTGTTCTCCTGATTCATTGAATTGCCGCGCTGGCGAAACGACCCGGGCGGGGTCGTGCGCGAGGCCGCAAAGCCTATCACAGCGGGGCCTGAAAGCCTTGACCCGCGTGTCTCAGTGCGCGCAGCTGGCGTCGTGGATGTGCCAGTGGTTCAGGCGCAGGTTGACCACGTGGGCCAGCCCGACCAGGGTGCCGCCCAGGGTCATGACGACGGCGTGGACGATTGCCGATTCGTGCAGCGGTGGGTAGAGCACCCCCGCCCAGAGGGTGACAAGGCCCACGATCAGGAGCCCGAGCGCCCGGAATGCGCGATGGCGACGATAGCCCCAGAGCAGGCTGAACAGGCCGAGCACGGTCACGAACACCACGAATGCACGTTCGAAACCGTCGCCCAGCCAGGCGGACAGGCCCAGCGACGGAATCGCCGCGAGCAGGAACGGGGTCAGCGCGCAGTGGACGGCGCAAATCAGGGAACCGGTGGCACCAAAGCGATCCAGCAGGCGGCGGAAACGTTCGTTCATGGCGGCAAGTATGACTTCCGGGAGGGGTACCTTTTCGGTATTGGTATATTATAACATTCGTCAAGTCCCCCTCCATTCATTCGGACCGCCTCCCCACATGAAGCCATTCCGCTCCCTCCCCCGCCGCCATCTGCTCACCCGTGCCCTGGCCGTCGCCGTCCTCGTTCCGGCCGGCGCCACGGCGATCGCCGCCGACGCCGACACGACCCGCACTCCCCGGGACCTGGACGCCGTGGTGGTGACCGCCTCGCCGCTGAAGGGCAGCGCGGAATCGCTGGCCAAGCCGGTGGAAGTGCTGGTCGGCGAGGAACTGGACCGCAGCAAGGCCGCCACCCTGGGCGACACCGTCTCCAAGCTGCCCGGCGTGCAGACCACCTTCTTCGGCACCGGCGTCGGCCGCCCGATCATCCGCGGCCAGGAAGGCCCGCGCGTGCAGGTGCTGTCAGGCGGCATCGGCTCGATGGATGCTTCCACCGTCAGCGCCGACCACGCAGTCAGCATCGAGCCGTTCCTGGCCGATCAGATCGAAGTGCTGAAAGGCCCCGCTACCCTGCTGTTCGGCAGCGGCGCGATCGGCGGCGCGGTCAACGTGGTCGACGGCCGCCTGCCCGACACCCTTCCGGAAGATCCTTTCAGCGGCCGGGTGGAAGTACGCGGCAACACCGTCAACGACGAGCGCAGCGGCATGTTCCGGCTCGACGGGGTCAACGGCAACTGGGTCCTGCATGTGGACGGCCTGGTACGCAACACCGACGACTACGACATTCCCGGCTACGCGGTGCTCGAACACCATGACGAAGGCGAAGAGGATCACGCGCACGAGGAAGAGCAGCCCAAGGGCACGCTGCCGAACAGTTCGGTGCGCACCCGCGCCGGCGCGGTCGGCGCGACCTGGCTGGGCGAAAAGGCGTACTTCGGCCTGGCCGCCAGCACCTACCGCAACAACTACGGCATTCCCGCCGGCGCGCACGTGCATGACGACGGCCACGGCCACGAGCACGAAGGCGAGGAAGAGGAAGCGCACGAGGAAGAAGGTCCGGTCCGCATCGACATGGTGCAGAACCGCATCGACGTGAAGGCCGGCGTCTACGATCCGTTCTCGTTCCTGCAGGCGATCAACCTGCGCGGCGCCTACAACGATTACGAGCACGTCGAACTGGAAGGGGGCATGCCGGCCACCCGTTTCACCAACCGCGGCCGCGAATTGCGCCTGGAAGCGGTGCAGAAGGAGTTCCACGGCTGGCGTGGCGCGTTCGGCCTGCAGTATGGCCGCAGCGATTTCGGCGCGATCGGCGAGGAAGCCTTCGTCCCGGATACCCTCACCGATACCCTCGGCGTGTTCGTGGTGCAGGAAAAGGACTTCGGCCCCTGGAAACTCGAACTCGGTGGCCGCCATGAGCAGGTCAAGCTGGATCCGCAAGGCCATGCGAACCGCGATTTCGACGTGACCAGCCTGTCGGGTGCGGCGATCTGGCGCATCAATCCGGTCTTCGATCTGCGCTTCGGCCTGGACAGCTCCGAGCGCGCACCCACCAACGAGGAACTGTTCGCCGGCGGCACGCACGTCGCCACGCAGTCGATCGAGGTCGGCGACGCCAACCTGGACAAGGAGCGTGGCCGCCGCGCGGAAATCGGCCTGCACGCGCATACCGATCGCGTTGACTTCAAGCTGGCGGTCTACCAGACCAACTTCAAGGACTTCATCTACCTGGCCGACACCGGTGTCGAGGAAGGGCTGCCGGTGCGGCTGTGGACGCAGCAGGATGCGAAGTTCAAGGGCGTGGAAGCCGAAGCACGGATCAAGCTGGTTGATTCCGAGCAGGCCGGTGCCTGGGATCTGCGCCTGTTCGGCGACCGCGTGCGTGCCGAGCTGGACGGCACGGGCACGCGTCGCGTGCAGCTCGCCGTGCCGCACGACGACCACTTCCATCGCTACACGATCGACCTCGCCCAGGGCGGCAATCTTCCGCGCATCGCCCCGGCCCGCCTCGGTGCCGACCTGAACTGGTCGCTGGGCGGCTGGCGCGCATCGGTGGGGGCGGTTCGCTACGCCAAGCAGGACGACGTCGCGCAGAACGAGGAGCCCAGCCCCGGCTACACCCTGGTCGATGCGCACCTGGCGTATCGCTGGGATCGGCCGGAAACCAGCTGGGAACTGTTCCTGGACGGCAGCAACCTGACCGACAAGGAAGCCCGCCCGCATACCTCGCTGCTGCGTGATTTCTCGCCGCTGCCGGGCCGCGGCGTGGCGTTCGGCATCCGCGCCTACTTCTGACGGGCCTCTCTCCGCCTGTGCGAAGCACGGCCACCCGCAAGGGTGGCCGTTTTGCTTAGGGGAGCCACAGAACGGGCCCTCCTGTAGCGCCGGGCTTGCCCGGCGGCTTCAACGTTCCCACGAGCGGATCGGTTCCAGCGGAGCAAGCTCCGCTCTACGACGGTGGATTCCTCCTGTAGCGCCGAGCTTGCCCGGCGGCTTCAACTCTCCCGCGAACGGATCGTTCCAGCGGAGCAAGCTCCGCTCTACGGCGGTGGGTTCCTCCTGTAGCGCCGGGCTTGCCCGGCGGCGTCAACTCTCCCGCGAACGGATCGTTCCAGCGGAGCAAGCTCCGCTCTACGACGGTGGATTCCTCCTGTAGCGCCGGGCTTGCTCGGCGGCGTCAACCTTCCTAGCGAGCGGATCGTTCCAGCGGAGCAAGCTCCGCTCTACGACGGTGGATTCCTCCTGTAGCGCCGAGCTTGCTCGGCGGCGTCAACTCTCCCGCGAACGGATCGTTCCAGCGGAGCAAGCTCCGCTCTACGGCGATGGGTTCCTCCTGTAGCGCCGGGCTTGCCCGGCGGCGTCAACTTTCCCGCGAGCGGGTCGTTCCAGCGGAGCAAGCTCCGCTCCACGGCTAGGAGTTGTTGATTTATGTGCATATGCACATATAATCCAGCTTCCGCCCCGGGTCCGCGTCCATGTCCTCCTTCCGCAGCCCCTGCACCTGCTTCCATCTGCGCCGGGCGACCCGTCGGGTCACCCAGATCTACGACCGCGAACTGGCGGCGGTGGATCTGAGCCTCAATCAGTACAGCATCCTGCGCCGCGCCGGCGAATCGCCGCGCACGCTCGGCAGCCTGGCCGACGAACTCGGCATGGATCGCACCACCCTCACCCGCAACCTCAAACCGCTGCTGGCCGTCGGCCTGCTGGCCGAGACGCGCGGCGAGGATGCGCGCCAACGCCTGCTGCAACTGAGCGATGCCGGCCGCCAGCGGCTGGGGGCGGCACGCCCACACTGGCAGCGCGCACAAGGGATCATCGACGAGGCGTTCGGTGCCGACGCGGTCGCCCGCCTGCATGCCGATCTCGACACATTGACCGAACGCCTGCATGACCAGGAGGCCGCAGAATGACCGCCAGCTCCCGCATGCCCTGGGCGTTGCTGCTCGCCGCCGCCGCCACGCTCATGATCACGATGGGCGCGCGCCAGACCACCGGCCTGTTCGTCGCGCCGATCCACGAGAGCACCGGTGTCGGCATCGCCGCGATCAGCTTCGCGATGGCGATCGGCCAGTTCACCTGGGGCGCGGTGCAGCCGGTGTTCGGCGCGTTCGCCGACAAGCGCGGCTCGACCGGTGTGCTCGTGCTGGGCGCGGTGCTGCTGGCGATCGGCCTGGCGATGACGCCGTGGATGAAGTCGCAATGGGGCCTGATGTTCACCCTTGGCCTGCTCACCGCCGCTGGCGCGGGCGCGGGCAGTTTCTCCATCCTGATCGGCGCCACCGCGCAGCAGATGGCGCCGGAACAGCGTTCCTTCGCCGCCGGTTTCATCAACGCCGGCGGTTCGATGGGCCAGTTCGTGTTCGCGCCGCTGGTGCAGATGATGATCAGCGTCGCCGGCTGGGCCACCGCGATGTACGGCCTGGCGTTGGCCTCCCTGGCGGCGATTCCGCTGGCCTGGCCGCTGCGTCGGCGAGCGGTGCCGGCGCCTGCCGCGGGTTCCGACGGTGCGCCGCCCACCGTGGAAATCACCCTGCGCGAACAGTTGCGTATCGCCCTGCGTGATCGCAGTTACTGGATGCTGCATCTGGGCTTCTTCACCTGCGGCGTGCATATCGCCTTCCTGGTCACCCATCTGCCCGGCGAGATCGCCCTGTGCGGTCTGCCGGCCAGTGTGTCCGCCGCGTCCATCGCGTTGATCGGCCTGTTCAATGTCGCCGGCAGCCTCGCGGCGGGTGCGCTGGGCCAGCGCTTCCGGATGAAGTGGATCCTGGCGGTGATGTACGCCAGCCGCGCGGTGATGATCGCGATCTACCTGCTGTCGCCGCCGACGCCGCTCACCTTCTACGTGTTCGCCGCGGCGCTGGGTTTCACCTGGCTGGCGACCGTGCCGCCGACCGCCGGCCTGGTCGGCAAGCTGTTCGGTCCGCGCTATCTGGGCACGCTGTTCGGCCTGACCCTGCTGTCGCATCAACTGGGCGGTTTCTTCGGCGCCTGGCTCGGCGGCGTGGTGATGGAGCGCTTCGGCAACTATTCGCTGATGTGGTACGCCGACATGGCGCTGGCGCTGCTGGCCGCCGCGGCCAACCTGCCGATCCGCGAGAACGCACCGAGGCTCAAGCTGGCGACGGCCTGATCATGTTCAACGCTCCTGTAGGAGCGGCGTAAGCCGCGACCGCCATGGCCAAAGATCGCGTTGATTCGGCATCGCGACCATCAAGGTTCCCGGTCGCCGCAATTTTCGGTCGCGACTTACGTCGCTCCTACAAGAGTATCCGGCATCAATCCACGCTGGCGGCTTCGGCGCAGCGGGCGCACAGGCCGTGCACTTCCAGGGTCTGCGCCTGTGGCTGGAAGCCCAGCGCCTTGGCGCGCCGCTCCAGTTGATCGACCACTTCGCGATCCTCCAGCTCCACCGCGCTATGGCAGCGATCACAGATCAGGAACGGCACCGAATGCTGGGCGCTGTTGGGATGATGGCAGGCGACGAAGGCGTTGACCGATTCCAGCTTGTGCACGAAACCGTTCGCCATCAGGAAGTCCAGCGCGCGGTATACCGTCGGCGGCGCGTCCGCGCCCACGCCCTTGGTGGCGCGCACCCAGTCCAGCAGTTCGTAGGCCTTCACCGGCTTGCCGGCGTCGGCGATCAGTTCCAGCACGCGGGCACGGATCGGGGTCAGCCGCAGGCCGCGCTCCTGGCACGCGTGTTCGACGGCGCGCACGAAACCGCGCGCGTCGCTGACATGGTGCTTCGGATCCGTACAACTATGCGTCTTGGGCATGGGGTCCCTCGTTTCAGGCAGCTCCGCCTGTCTTGATAAGCGCTGCATCGATGCGTTTCAAGGCCTGCTCGCGACCCGCCAGGTAGACGGTCTGGGAAATGTCCGGGCTGACCTGGGTACCGGTGATCGCCACCCGCATCGGCTGGGCAACCTTGCCCATGCCGGTTTCCAGCGCGGCGGCGGTGTCGTGCAGGGCGGCGGACACCGCCTCGACGGTCCATTCCGTAGCCTGCGCCAGCAGCTCCCGCGCCTTGGCCAGCGGCGCGTGCGCGGCGGCGGTGAGGTGCTTGGCGACCGCGGCCTCGTCGTAGCTCTCCAGCGGCAGGTACCAGACGGCGGCGCGCTCGGCCATTTCCTTCAGCGTCTGCACGCGATCGCGCATCGCCACCACCACTTCGGCTGGACGCGGACCCTGCCCGACATCCAGGCCCAGCTTGCGCAGCTGGTATTCCAGGTGCGGTGCGATGGCATCCGGCTCGTCCGACTTCAGGTAGTGCTGGTTGACCCAGCCCAGCTTGGCCATGTCCAGGCGCGCGGCCTTGGAATTGACGTCCTCCACCGAGAACAGGTCGATCAGCTCCTGGCGGCTGAATATTTCCTGGTCGCCGTGCGACCAGCCCAGCCGCGCCAGGTAGTTGATCAGCGCGTGCGGCAGGTAGCCGGCGTCCTTGTATTGCATCACGTCGGCCGCGCCGGTGCGCTTGGACAGCTTGGCGCCCTGTTCGTCCAGGATCATCGGCATGTGCGCGAACTTCGGCACCGGCACGCCCAGCGCCTCGTAGATGTTGATCTGGCGCGGGGTGTTGTTGATGTGGTCGTCGCCACGGATCACGTCGGTGATGCGCATGTCCCAGTCATCGACGACCACCGCGAAGTTGTAGGTGGGAAAGCCGTCCGGACGGAAGATCACCATGTCGTCGAGTTCGCTGTTGCTGATCTCGATGCGGCCCTTGATGCGATCGTCGAACACCACGCTGCCTTCGGTGGGATTCTTGAACCGGATCACCCGGTTGGGATCCTCGCGGCAAGGCAGGTTCAGGTCGCGGGCGCGGCCGTCATAGCGCGGCTTCTGCTGGGCGGCCATCGCCGCCTCGCGCATGGCGTCGAGTTCCTCCTTGCTCTCGTAGGCGTAGTACGCCTTGCCGTCGGCGACAAGCTGCTCGGCGACCTGGCGGTACCGATCGACGCGCTGGGTCTGGTAGATCGGGCCTTCGTCGTAGTCCAGCCCCAGCCAGTCCATCGCTTCCAGGATCGCATCGATGGCGGCCTGGGTGCTGCGCTCGCGATCGGTGTCCTCGATGCGCAGGATGAAATCGCCGCCGCGATGCCGCGCCTCCAGCCAGCAGTACAGCGCGGTGCGGGCACCGCCGATATGCAGGTAGCCGGTGGGGCTGGGGGCGAAACGGGTACGGCAGGTCATGGACGGACTCGGCAAACTGAATGGGGCGATTTTACCTTGAAGGCGGGGATTGGGGATTCGGGATTGGGGATTCGGAAAAGCTCGACCGCATGAAAACTTCGGTTTCCCTCCGCGAATGGCTATCCCTCCAATCCCCAATCCCGAATCCCCAATCCCGGCTGCCTTATCATCCCCTCATGACCACGCTCTTCATCTCCGATCTGCACCTGGATGCCGAACGCCCGGCCATCACCGAACTGTTCGGTGCCTTCATGCATCGCGAAGGGCGCCAGGCCGAGGCGGTGTACATCCTGGGCGACCTGTTCGAAGCCTGGGTCGGCGACGACGACCCGTCCGAAACCGGCGCCTACGTGGCCGACCGCATCCGCGAAGTGGTCGATCTCGGCGTGCCGGTGTATTTCATCCGCGGCAACCGCGATTTCCTGGTCGGGGACGCTTTCGCCCGGCGCGCCGGCATGCGCATCCTGCCGGATCCGGCGGTGGTGGCCCTGTACGGCCGCCCGACCCTGTTGATGCACGGCGACCTGCTGTGCACCGACGACGTCCCCTACCAGCGGTTCCGCGCGCAGACCCGCGATCCGGCCTGGCAACGACAGTTCCTCGGCCAACCGCTGGCCGCGCGCTTGGCGTTCGCCGCGCAGGCGCGCGCCGCCAGCCAGGCACGCCAGCAGGGCATGATCCAGGACGACCGTGCGCAGTTCGAAACCGTCACCGACGTGACCCCGGCCACCGTGGAAGCCACCCTGCGCCGGTTTGGCGTGGATACGTTGATCCACGGTCATACCCACCGTCCCGCCATCCATGACCTCGGCATCGATGGCCGCGCCTGCCGGCGCATCGTGCTGGGCGACTGGTACGAACAGGGCTCGGTGCTGCGGGTGGACGCGAACGATTGGATCCTCGAATCCCTGCCCTTCACCCCGTAGAGCGGAGCTTGCTCCGCTGACGCCATCCGCGCACCGAAACGCCCCGCCGCCGAGCAAGCTCGGCGCTACATGTAGAGCGGAGCTTGCTCCGCTGATGCCATCCGCGTACCGAAACACCCCACCGCCGAGCAAGCTCGGCGCTACATGTAGAGCGGAGCTTGCTCCGCTGGCACCGTCCGCGCACCGCAACGCCCCCGCCGCCGAGCAAGCTCGGCGCTACACGTAGAGCGGAGCTTGCTCCGCTGGCACCGTCCACACACCGCAACGCCCCCGCCGCCGAGCAAGCTCGGCGCTACACGTAGAGCGGAGCTTGCTCCGCTGGCGCCTTCCAAACACCGCAACGCCCCCGCCGCCGAGCAAGCTCGGCGCTACACGTAGAGCGGAGCTTGCTCCGCTAACGCTGCGCTTCCGCCTGCAGGGCGAGCAGTTCGTCCTCGTCGAAGCCTGCCATCAACCGCGCCTGCAGGTTGAACGGACCATGCAGGTAGCCGCCCGCGTACTCCTTCAACAATTCGCGGAATCGCTCGCGCGGCTCGATGCCGGCGTGTTCGCAGTACCAGCGGTACCAACGCGACCCGGCGGCGACGTGCGCGACTTCCTCGCGCAGGATGATTTCCAGGATGTCGGCGGTGGCATCGTCGCCCAGTTCACGCAGCTTGACGATCATTCCCGGCGTGACATCGAGCCCGCGCGCCTCCAGCACGCGCGGCACCAGCGCCATCCGCGCCAGGCCGTCATGCGCGGTCTTCTCGGTCATTTCCCACAAGCCGTTGTGGGCGTCGAAGTCGCCGTAGTCATGGCCGTACCCGCGCAGGCGATCCCGCAGCAGCATGAAATGACGTGATTCGTCGCAGGCCACGCCCACCCAGTCGGCATAGAAATCCGCCGGCAGGCCACGGAACCGGTACACCGCATCCCATGCCAGATCGATGGCGTTGAGTTCGATGTGCGCGATGGCATGGATGAAGGCCGCCCTGCCCTGCGGATTGCCCAGGCCGCGGCGCGGCAGATCGCGCGGATGCACCAGCGTCGGTCGCGGCGGTCGCCCCGGCATGCGGATCGGTTCGGGTGCCGGTGCTTCCGTCGGAACCGCCAGTTCGCCGCGCTGGAAGGCGTCGGCGAACCGCTGGGTCAACGCCACTTTGTCATCGACGATCGCCACATCCAGGCAGATGCGCGCTGCGTCGAACAGATTGCCCGGCAAAGCACTCATGACAAGTCTGGATGCTTCAGGTAATTCGTTCCCGGCTTTTTGCCAATCCCGAATCCCCAATCCCCAATCCCCGCCCTCAAGACACCCGGCGCTTGCGCTTGGCTTCATCCGAACGCGCCTGCTGGATGCGCTCGAAGTAGCCGGACTCGATGCCGGTGACGTACTCGCCGTCGAAGCAGGACGAATCGAACCTGGTCAGTTGCGGATTGCCTTCGCGCACCGCCGCTTCCAGGTCTTCCAGGTCCTGGTAGACCAGCCAGTCGCAGCCGAGCAGCTTCTCGATTTCCTCGACGCTGCGATCGTGCGCGACCAGTTCGTCCACCGCCGGCATGTCGATGCCGTAGATGTTGGGATGGCGCACGGGCGGTGCCGCCGACGCGAGATAGACCTTGCGCGCGCCCGCGTCGCGGGCCATCTGCACGATCTGCTGCGAGGTGGTGCCGCGCACGATCGAATCGTCGACCAGCAGCACCACCCGGTTGCGGAATTCCAGGTGGATCGGATTGAGCTTGCGGCGCACCGATTTCACCCGCTCGCTCTGGCCCGGCATGATGAAGGTGCGGCCCACGTAGCGGTTCTTGATGAACCCCTCGCGGTACTTCACGCCCAGCACGTTGGAAATCTCCAGCGCGGCGTCGCGCGAGGTATCCGGAATCGGGATGATGGTGTCGATGTCGTGATCAGGGCGCAGGCGCAGGATCTTCTCGCCCAGCTTCACGCCCATGCGCATGCGCGCCTTGTGCACCGACACGTTGTCGATCATCGAATCCGGGCGGGCGAAGTAGACGTATTCGAAGATGCACGGCGCATGTTGCTTCGGCTCGGCGCAGATCTCGGAGAACAGCTCGCCGCGCGCGGTGATCACCAGCGCCTCGCCCGGGAGCACGTCGCGCACCCGCTGGAAGCCCAGGATGTCCAGCGCCGCCGACTCGGAGGCGACGATGTATTCGAAGCCCTCGTTGTGCTCGCGCTTGCCCAGCACCAGCGGACGGATCCCGTTGGGATCGCGGAACGCCACCAGGCCCAGGCCCAGCACCACGCTGACCACGGCGTAGCCGCCGCGCACCCGGCGATGCACGCCGGCGACCGCGCGGATCGCCGTTTCCGGCGACAGCGTGCGCTGCAGGTCCAGTTCGTGGGCGAACACGTTCAGCAGCACTTCGCTGTCGGATTCGGTGTTGATGTTGCGGCGATCCTGGGCGAACACTTCCTGGCGCAGCGCCTCGGTGTTGATCAGGTTGCCGTTGTGCGCCAGGGCGATGCCGTAGGGCGAATTGACGTAGAACGGCTGCGCCTCGTCCATACCCTCGGAACCGGCGGTGGGATAGCGGCAATGGGCGATACCCACGCGGCCTTCCAGCACGCTCATGGCCTTGGCGTTGAACACGTCGCGGACCAGGCCGTTGTCCTTGTGCACGCGCAGGCGGGTGCCGTCGGCGGTGGCGATGCCGGCGGCGTCCTGCCCTCGGTGTTGAAGGACGGTCAGCCCGTCATAGAGCTGGCCGGCAACATTCTGGTTGCCGACGATGCCGACGATACCGCACATGGATGACGCTCTCCGGTTCGATCAGTTCGAAGCTGGCGGGGAATCTGGAGCTTGCTGCGCGCCGGCTTCGTCCAGCGGCGGGGGCAAGGCGGGAAGGACGCCATTATCGCCTGCCGGAGCGCCGAAGCCAAAATCCAGCTCCGATACGGTCCATTCCGGCAGCCAGCGGCTCAGCCATTGCGCGCCCGGCAGCAGCACGGGTACCAGCCGCGACTGCGACCAGGACGATTCGCGCGGCAGGTCGGTGAAACCGGCCAGCAGGACCAGGATGCAGGCCACCAGCGCGCCGCGCGCCAGGCCCAGCGCCAGCCCCAGCATGCGGTCCAGCGCCGACAGGCCAATCGCCTTGACCAGCAGCCGGACCAGCCAGCCGACCAGGCCGACCACGATCATCACCACGATGAAGCTGAGCGCATAGCCGCCAAACAGTTCGGTCGCGCCCGGCGTGCCGCCCTCGGCGAGGATGCCGGCGACCTGCGCACCGTAGTGGAATGCCACCCAGCCGGCCAGCAGCCAGGCCAGCAACGACGCCAGTGCGCCGATGAAACCGCGCAGCAGGCCGAACAGGGCCGACGCGCCGATGACGGCGGCCAGCACGAGGTCGATCATCGGCATCCGTCAGGCATCAGGGATGCGGACGGACCATGCCGCTGATGCCGAATTTGGCCGCCACCTGCGCCTTCAGCTGATCGGCGTCGGCGCGGCTGGCCACCGGACCCACCCGCACGCGGTTGAGGGTGCCCTTGTCGGTGCGGACCTGTTCGACGAAGGCGCTGAAGCCGCCGGCGCGTACCTTGTCGCGCAGCGCGGTGGCTTCCTCGGGCTTGGAAAATGCACCCAACTGCACCGCGAAGCCGACGTTGCTGGCGGCCGGCTTGGGCGGCTCCGGCTTGGTCGCCGGCGCGGTCGCGGGCTTGGCCGGGGCGGTGGCAGCCGTCGTGGCCGGCGCCGGAACGGGCTTGGCCGGCGCGGGTTTGGCCGGTTCCGGCGGCAGCGCCTGGGTGGTCACCGACGGCGCCGGGGCGGCGGCCTGGGCCACCGAGGGCGTGGTCGTCGCGGCGGCCGGAACCGAGGCGGTCTCCGCGCCGGCATCGAGCACCACCACCTGGGCCTTCACGTCGCTGCGGATCTTCACCGCTTCCAGCCGCCGGGATTCGGCGATGGCGCGATCCGGATAGGGTCCGATACGGACGCGGTAGGCGCTGCGCCCATTGATGGTGGCGGCCTCGCGGTAACCGGGCAACCCGCCCTGCTTGAGCCGGGCGATGACCGCATCGGCGTCGGCGGCCGTCGCGTAGGCACCGAAACTGACCGCGTAGTTGCCGCCGGCGGTCGCCGCCGGCATCAATCCGCGATCGGCCGGGGCGGCGGCGTCGGGCGAGGCCGCCGGAGTCGCGGCAGGCAGGCCGACCGCGCCGTTGGCAGGCGCGCCGTCGGGCGTGACCAGCGGCAATTCGCGGGTTTCGTACTGCCCTTCAGGCGCATCGGGCACCTTCAGCGGCACATCCGAAACGCCGCTGTCGGGGGCCGGTCCCTTGACCAGCATCGGCAGGAAGATGACCGCCAGCGCGACCAGGACAATCGCGCCGATCAGACGCTGTTTCAGAGCAGTATCCATCAGAACCCACGCTACGCCGCGGCGAGAATGCCGCAGGGATTATACGGTGCCGATTCCGGGCTTCCCGTCATTCGGATGAACGCAGGGCGAGCAGCGCTTCGGCGGCGGTGTGGAAGGAACCGAAGACCAGGATCCGCGAGCCGTTGATCGCCCCGTCCCGCGCCGAGGCCAGCGCATCGGCCACGCTGGCGTGACGGCTTCCGTTCGCGGCGGCGGTCTCCCCCAGCCGCGCGGCGAGCGCGTCCACGTCCTGTCCGCGCGCGGTTCCAGGCTCCAGCCCTGCCAGATGCCAGCGCACGTCGAGTCCATCGAATGCGGCCACCACGCCCGCCGCGTCCTTGTCGGCCAGCGCGGCATAGACCAACTGCGTCGGCGCGGTCGGCTGCGCGNAGCCATGCCGCCAGTTCGCGCGCGGCCTGCGGGTTGTGGCCGACGTCGACGACGATGTCGATGCCGCCGCGCACCAAGGCCTGCAAACGCCCCGGAAGACGCGCCGCGGCGATGCCTTCGGCGAACGCGGCTTCCGGCGGCGGAGTGCCGAGCGCGCGCAGCGCGGCGATCGCGGCGGCGGCGTTGTTGCGCTGGATCGGGGCGGCCAGGGATGGATTCGGCAGTTCCAGTTCCGCACCGACCTCGCGCCAGCGCCAGCGCTGCCCGTCAATCGGTTCCTGGAAGAAATCGCTGCCCAGCCGCAACGCGTTGGCGCCAATCGCGTAGGCGTGGCGCAGCACGCTGGACGGCGAATCGATCTCGCCCAGCACCAGCGGTTTCCATGCGCGTGCGATGCCGGCCTTTTCCTGGCCGATGCTCTCGCGATCCGGTCCCAGCCAGTCGACGTGATCGATGTCCACCGTGGTGATCACCGCGACGTCGGCATCGATCAGGTTCACCGCGTCC
This sequence comes from Pseudoxanthomonas sp. 22568, assembly GCF_052044485.1. Lineage (NCBI taxonomy): Bacteria > Pseudomonadati > Pseudomonadota > Gammaproteobacteria > Lysobacterales > Lysobacteraceae > Pseudoxanthomonas > Pseudoxanthomonas sp. 22568. The sequence goes on along the minus strand of NZ_JBQENC010000015.1, from coordinate 13,352 downwards.
AGGCGTCCGCCCAGGCCCACTTCCAGCACCGCCAGATCCAGCTGCGCCTGCTGGAACAGCCACAACGCCGCGAGCGTGCCGAATTCGAAATAGGTCAACGGCACCTCGCCACGCGCGACCTCCACTGTGGCGAACGCTGCGATCAGTTGCGCGTCGCCGGCCTCGTCGCCGTCGATGCGCACGCGCTCGTTGTAGCGCAGCAGGTGCGGCGAGGTGTACGCGCCCACCCGCCAGCCGGCGGCGCGGGCAATGGATTCGATGAAAGCGACCGTCGAGCCCTTGCCGTTGGTCCCGCCCACCGTGATCACCTGCGCGGCCGGCCGGGCCAGTCCCAGCGCGTCGGCCACCGCGCGCACGCGCTCCAGGCCCATCTCGATGGATTTCGGATGCTGGCGCTCGATGTAGGCGAGCCAGTCATCGAGGGTCTGCGGAAGAGAGGAAACCATGTTCAATCCTGGGAGTAGACGTGCTGGATGCTGAAACCCAGCGCGGAGCGGCGGCCGGCCAATACGACCTCGACCTGCTGATTCGGATGACGATCGTAGAACGCTTCGCGGATGCACAGGTAGGAGGGAAACGCGCCTTCCATCGGGCCGCCGTACAGCCGATGGTCGCAGGAACGGCGGCTGCGGCTGTAGCGGGTTTCCATCGCGTGGATTTCGCGGACTTCGTTGCCGAAGACGTGGGTGAACGTCCACGGCAGGGTCTTGATGGCGATCAGCCAGGAAACGAAGCCCAGCATCAACGGGATGGCCAGCAGCAGGAACAGGAACCGGAGCAGGCCCCGATCCACGAATTGGCCCATGCGTCCCTTGCGGCTGGCATGGGCGAACAGCAGCGCGGTCTCGATCACGCCGACGATCAGGAAGATCACCGCCATGTGGATACCCCGCAATGCCGGCGCCGGTGCGAAGTCGACGAACATGCCGACGAACACGAGGATCAGCACCGCCACTGCCGCCGACGTGCTGATCCATTGTTCGCGGGTCGGCTGTTCGGTGCCGAACGCGCCCTGCTTCCAGCCCATGCCGGACGCCCTGCGAGCGGGTTACAGCGCGCGGTGCTTGGCTTCGCCGAAGAACGGCGTGTGGTGGGCGCAATCATTCAGGCGCACCACTTCCAGCCGCTCCAGGTCCGGGCCTTCCAGCAGGTTCAGGGTGGTCGGCGCCTGGCGGAAGGTCCACAGCTTGGCGATCGGCAGGCCGAGCACGCGGCACAGGATGACCCGGTTCACCGCGTCATGCGCGACCACCAGCAGGGTGTCGCCATCACCCAGGCCTTCTGCCGCACGCGCCAGGCCACGCCACGAGCGGTCCAGCACCTGCCGCAACGATTCGCCGCCCGGCATCAGCACCGTGTCGGGTTCCTCGCGCCACGCCTGCAGGCGCGCCGGATCCTTCTCGTGGATTTCGCTGGCCAGCAGGCCTTCCCACTCGCCGTGGGCGATTTCCTGCAGATCCGCGTCGGTGGTCAGCATATCGGCACGCGTCGCACCCAGCGCGTAGCGGGCCGTGGTGGCCGCGCGCGTCAGCGGCGAAGCCACCGCGCGGGAGATCGGAAGATCCTGCAACCGTTGGCCCAGCGCCTGCGCCTGCGATTCACCGATGGGGGAAAGGGGAATGTCGATCTGGCCCTGGTAGCGGCCTTCGGCGTTCCACGGCGTTTCGCCGTGGCGGGCAAGCAGGATGCGCATGCGTGGGGGATTCCGGCTGGGGGAGCGCCATTTCCAACCCCGGAAACGGCAACGGGAGCGGATCATACCGCTCCCGTCGACCGGTTCCGCCCTTTTTTCGAAGGTCAGACCATTTGGTTACCGCTTATTTCGCCGCAGGAACGTTCATTTCCTTCAGCAGCTGCGGCGCCGGGTAGACCTCCTGCATGATCCAGCGCAGGTAACGGCCGTCCACCGCGATCATGCGCGTCATCTTGGGATCGAACACCCAGTTGGAGCTGACCGATTCCCAGTTGCCGTCGAAGGCCAGGCCGACCAGCTTGCCGTTCGCGTCCAGCACCGGCGAACCGGAGTTGCCGCCGGTGATGTCCAGATCCGACAGGTAGTTCACCGGCACCGAGCCGATGCGCTTGTCTTCCAGGCCGCCGTAGCGCTTGGCCTTGACCGCGTCCAGCAGCGCCTTCGGCGAATCGAACGGATCCTGCCCGGTCTCCTTGGCCACCACGCCTTCCAGGGTGGTGAACGGGGTGTAGGCCACGCCGTCCTTGGGCTCGTAACCCATCACGTTGCCGAAGGTGATGCGCAGCGACAGGTTGGCGTCCGGATAGACGAACTCGCCCTGGCTCTTCTTGTAATCGGCCAGCGCCTGCAGGAACACCGGGCGCGCGACCAGCGCCTCGCCCATCCGGGTCTTGCGCTCCTGTTCGAGCTTCAGCAGGGTCGGCATCACCGCCACCGCGTACTGGATGGCCGGATCGTTGCTGGCCTCGAACGCCTTGCGATCGGCCTTCAGCCATTTCAGGCGTTCCTCGGTGTTGCCCAACTGGGTGCCGGCCAGCTTGTCGAGCGCGCGGTTGACCGCGGCGGCGTCATTGCCGCCCAGCCAGGCGTCGACCGCGGCCACGTGCTGGGCGGCCGGCAGCTTGACGTACTCGTTGAGCCAGTACTGCTGGATCTGGCGATCCATCGCCGGCACGTAACGGCGCTCCATCTGCTTCATCGCGCCTTCGATGCCCGGCAGATCGCGTTCCTGGTAACCGGATTCGCGCTCGGCGTTGGGCTTTTCGTTCTCGATCGCCAGGCGGTACAGCGTGCTCGCCACGCCGATCACGCCACTGTTGCCGAACTGGCCGACCACGAGATCGCGATCACGGGTGCTCTTGGCCTGCTCGGCCAGCGCCACCAGCCTGGCGTGCGCGTCCAGGGCCGTCTTGCCTTGGCCACCCTGGCCCTTGAGCCAGTTCAGCACCGCGGTCTCCTCGGCATGCTTCTGGCCGGCGGCGTCGATGCGCTTGAAGCCTTCCAGCTGGCCCTCGAAATTCTTGCTGGTGTTGTTCCAGCCGGCCATGCTGCTGGCGTACTTCACCGCGATGTCCGGGTTGGTCTTGCCGGCCGCCTTCACCATTTCGATCAGCGCCTTGTAATGGCGCGCGACCGTCGGGTAGGTCCAGCTGGCGGTGTTGTCGAATTCGGTGGCCAGCGCATAGCGGTTGGTGGAACCCGGATAGCCGGCCACCATCACGAAGTCACCGGCGCCCAGCGGCTGGTCGGCGAACTTCAGCCAGTGCTTGGGCTGGTACGGCACGTTGTCCTTGGAGAACGCGGCCGGCTTGCCATCCTTGCCGACGTAGGCGCGGTAGAACGAGAAATCGCCGGTGTGGCGCGGCCACATCCAGTTGTCGATGTCGCCGCCGAACTTGCCGACGCTGCCCGGGGGCGCGTACGCCAGGCGCACGTCCTTGATTTCCAGGTTCTTGAACAGCCGGTAGGTGTTGCCGCCGGAGAAGCTGTACAGGCGGCAGCGGAAACCGCCTTCGGCCTCGCAATCGGCGACCAGCTTCTTGTCGAACGCTTCCAGCGCCTGGGTACGCGCCAGCGGATCGTTGCCGGCGGCGGCGATCGCGGCCTTGGCCTCGGCGGTCACGTCCTTGATGTCGTCCAGCACGTAGACGCGCGCGTTCGGACCGGCGCTGACCTCGTCGGCCAGGGTGGGCGCGTTGAAGCCATCCTTGATCAGGTTCTTCTCGGCGGTGGAATTGAGCTGGATGGCGCCATACGCGCAATGGTGGTTGGTGACCACCAGGCCCTGCGGGGAGACGAAGCTGGCGGTGCAGCCGCCCAGCGCGACGACGGCGCCCATCGGGTCGCCGGTCAGGTTGGACAACTGCTCCGGCGACAGTTTCAGGCCGGCCTTCTTCAGCGGGCCGGCAATCTCCGGAAGTTGCTGCGGCACCCACATGCCCTCTCCGGCATGGGTGAGGCCGGCCGGCGCGAGGCAGGCCACGGCGAGTGAGGCAGCAAGCAGGTTAAGGCGCATGGGTACATCCCCTCGGAAAAATGAGCGTTAGATTGTAACGGTCGGGGCCGCCGGGCCGACCATGACTTTCGGCCTAGGTCCGTGGGCGCCCCACGCGCGCCGGCACCCGACGGAACGAAAGCCCGCACGGGCGGCGCCTTACCATACGGTTCCGGCCGCCCGCGTATAATCCGCGCCCTCACCGTCCCGGTCCGGAACACATTCCATGACGCAAATGATGAAGGCGCTGGTCAAGCGCGAAGCGGCCAAGGGCATCTGGCTGGAAGAGGTGCCGGTGCCGCAGCCCGGCCCGAACGAAGTGCTGATCAAGCTGGAGAAGACCGCCATCTGCGGTACCGACCTGCACATCTTCCTGTGGGACGAATGGAGCCAGCGCACCATCCGCCCGGGCCTGGTGATCGGCCACGAGTTCGTTGGTCGCATCGCCCAGATCGGTCCCGGCGTCACCGGCTACACCGTCGGCCAGCGCGTCTCGGCCGAAGGCCATATCGTCTGCGGCCACTGCCGCAACTGCCGCGGCGGGCGCCCGCACCTGTGCCCGAACACCGTCGGCATCGGCGTCAACCGCGACGGCGCATTCGCCGAGTACATGGTGATGCCGGCCAGCAACCTGTGGCCGATTCCGGACCAGATCCCCAGCGAGCTGGCCGCGTTCTTCGATCCCTACGGCAACGCCGCGCACTGCGCGCTGGAATTCGACGTCATCGGCGAGGACGTGCTGATCACCGGCGCCGGTCCAATCGGCATCATCGCCGCGGGCATCTGCAAGCACATCGGCGCGCGCAACGTGGTGGTCACCGACGTCAACGACTATCGCCTGAAACTGGCCGCCGACATGGGCGCCACCCGCGTGGTCAACGTCGCCAACACCTCGCTCAAGGAGGTGATGGCCGACCTGCACATGGAAGGCTTCGACGTGGGCCTGGAAATGAGCGGCAACCCGCGCGCGTTCAACGACATGCTCGACTGCATGTACCACGGCGGCAAGATCGCCCTGCTCGGCATCCTGCCCAAGGGCGCCGGCGTGGACTGGGATCGGATCATCTTCAAGGGCCTGACCGTGCAGGGCATCTACGGCCGCAAGATGTACGAGACCTGGTACAAGATGACCCAGTTGGTGCTGTCCGGCTTCCCGCTGGGCAAGGTGCTGACCCACCAGTTGCCGATCGACGAGTTCCAGAAGGGTTTCGACCTGATGGAAGCGGGCAAGGCCGGCAAGGTCGTACTGAGCTGGACCTGAGTCCTGGTTCCTTCCCCCCGCGAGCGGGGGAAGGTGCCGAAGGCGGAGGGGGGGCAAGCACCGAAGGTGCTTCGCAACAGCCAACAGCAAAAAAGGGCGCCTCGCGGCGCCCTTTTTCTTTTCCCGCATTCGACGAACTCAGTTGCCGACGCTGATGGTCAGCGCGACCCGGTTGTCGTAGATGTCGCCGTCGGCCTTCAGCACGTCGGCATCGGAGCCGAAGGTCGTGTAGTAACCGAGGGTCGCGGTGGCCGGACCGAAGGTCTTGTTGAGGGTCAGCGCACCGTCGAAGTAATCGGTGACGCCATAGTTGAAGCGCTCGCCCTCGACCCATTCCTCGCCGTTGTCGATCGAGGTGTAGCCGACCGAGGCGCCGACCGAGAAACCGCTTTCGCCGAACTCATAGGCGGCGGCCAGGTTGGCATAGCTCTCCTTGGCCTTCGGGGTCAGATCGCCGTAGTCCGGCGCGTAGGCGAGCATGCCGGAGATTTCCACCGGGCCGGCCCAGGTGAGCTTGGCGATGTACTCGTTGTAGTCGCCGCTCGGCACGCCGGAGCTTGCGCCGTGATACGTGTAGCGGACCGCGCTGACGTCAAGGTTCCAGCTGTCGTTGAAGTCGTAGCTGTAGCCGACGAAGGCATCGAGCTCGAAGTTCGGGCCGCGCAGCCCGGCTTCCGGATCCGGATCGCCGAAGTCGACGTTGGAGCCCCAAACGCCCACGTACAGGCCGAACGGCGCGGTGTAGGTCAGGCCCGGCTGAAAGGCAGGACCTTCGTCGGTCTGGGAAACGCCACGGAAGACGTAGTCGGTGGTAACCGCGACCGACCAGGTGACGGGGGATTCGGACTCGGCCTCGGCTTCCGCCGCGGCCTCCTGCGCAAACGAAACGAACGGAACCGCCGCCAACAGGGCGACGGCAAGGGCGGTACACAATTTGACTGGCTTCATCCGGGCTCTCTCCAGGTTGGTATCGGCGTTGATCGCGCAGGCCGGTCCCACTCCGACCTTGGACACGTGCGTGAAGCACGTGTTTACGGTTTTTTAACCGTCTGCCGGATATTGCGATGCAACAATCGCCGCCGTCAAGTGCCCGAAGCCGCGATTCCGCCCCCTGCTCCGTCCGCGTTCGCGGGGAACCAGCCGAACCGCGCCGGCACCAGATGCAGGCGCTGCCCGGCCGCATAGCCAGCCTCGTGGGCCGGCAGTTCCACCTCCACCTCCCGGCCCGAGCCGGCCAGTTCCGCCCGCAGGCGCAGGCGCGGTCCGTTGCGCTGGCCGGACAGCACCGTCGCCGGCCAGCCACGGCCGGCCGGATCCACGCGCAGGTCCTCCGGCCGCACGAACAGTTCCGCCGCACCCTCGCCGCCTGCGCGTCCGCCCGGCGACAGGGTTCCGCCCTCCGCGCGCAGCTCGCCCTGGTGCCAGTGCGCGGGCAAGCGATTGACCGCGCCGACAAAGGAATAAATGAAGGGCGAGGCCGGCGCGTCGTAGACCTCGGCCGGGGTGCCGACCTGTTCCAGCTTGCCGCCGTTGAGGATCGCCACCCGATCGGCCAGCTCCAGCGCTTCCTCCTGATCGTGGGTGACGAACAGCGTGGTCAGGCCGGTGCGATCGTGCAGTTCACGCAGCCAGCGCCGCAGATCGCGGCGCACCTGGGCGTCAAGCGCGCCGAAAGGCTCGTCCAGCAGCAGCACGCGTGGTTCGATCGCCAGCGCGCGCGCCAGCGCCACCCGCTGCCGCTGGCCACCGGACAGTTGCGCGGGATAGCGCCCGCCCAGCCCTTCCAACTGCACCAGCGCCAGCAGTTCCTCGACGCGCGCACGGATGCGCGCTTCGGGCCAGCGCTGCGCACCGCGCCGGACCCGCAGGCCGAAGGCGATGTTGTCGGCCACGTCGAGGTGGCGAAACAGCGCATAGTGCTGGAAGACGAAACCGGCCCGGCGTGCCTGCACGCTCAGCCCGGCCGCATCCTCGCCGTCCAGCAGCACGCGGCCGCGATCGGCGTGTTCCAGTCCGGCGATGATCCGCAGCAGCGTGGTCTTGCCGGATCCGGAGGGACCCAGCAGCGCCAGCAGTTCGCCCTGCCGCACCTCCAGCCGGATGTCCTGCAGCGCCACGTAATCGCCGAATTGCTTGCCCACGTGTTCGATGGTGATGCCCATGCTTCTGCCTCAGTGCCGATGATTGGCGGCCAGCGCCTCGCCGTGGCGCCATTCCAGGTACGACTTCAGCGCCAGCGTCACCAGCGCGGACAGCGCCAGCAGTGACGCGGCGGCGAACGCGGCGCTGTAGGCGTATTCGTTGTAGAGGATTTCCACGTGCAGCGGCAGCGTGTTGGTCCGCCCGCGGATATGCCCGGATACCACCGATACCGCGCCGAACTCGCCCATCGCGCGCGCACTGCACAGCAGCACGCCATACAGCAACGCCCAACGGATGTTGGGCAGGGTCACCCGCCAGAATGCCTGCCAGCCGCTGGCGCCGAGGCTGAGCGCGGCCAGCTCCTCGTCGGTGCCCTGTTGCTCCATCAACGGCATCAGTTCGCGGGCGATGAAGGGAAAGGTCACGAAGATCGTCGCCAGCACGATGCCCGGCAGCGCGAAGATGATCTTCGGCAATTGCAGCGTCACCTCGCCCACCAGCGGCAGCGAGAAACGCCAGCCCTCGTCGATCAGCGGCCAGGCCCAGCCCTGCGCACCGAAGATCAGCACGAAGATCAGGCCCGCCACCACCGGCGAGACCGCGAACGGCAGATCGATCAATGTCACCAGCCAGCGCTTGCCGGGAAACTCGTGCTTGCTGACCGCCCAAGCTGCGGCGACGCCGAACACCAGGTTCAGCGGTACCACGATGGCGGTGACCAGCAGGGTCAACCGGATCGCCGCCAGCGCATCGGGTTCGCGGATCGCGGTGAGAAACGCCGTCCATCCGCCGCGCAGCGCTTCCACGAACACCAGCAGCAGCGGCAGCAGCAGGAACGCCAGCAGGAAACCCAGCGCGCCGGCGATCAGCAGCAGCTGCGCCCAGCGCGGTTCGGTGGTTGCCGATCGCCTGCGGTGCGCCCTGGCTTCGGAAGAAACCTCGGCAAGGGAATCATGCGGCAGCGGGATCACGGCGGATATGGCCTCGCTCATCCCTGGCTCCGCGCGGTGCGCGCCAGCCGCGATTGCAGGCTGTTGATCGCCAGCAGCAGGACGAACGACAGCAACAGCATCGCCGCGGCGATCGCGGTCGCGCCGGCGTAATCGAATTCCTCCAGCTTGATGGTGATCAACAGTGGCGCGATCTCGGATACACCGGGCAGGTTGCCGGCGATGAAGATCACCGAACCGTACTCGCCGACCCCGCGCGCGAACGCCAACGCGAATCCGGCCAGTACCGCCGGCCACAGGCCCGGCAACACGACGCGGCGGATGGTCTGCCAGCGGTTCGCGCCCAGGGTCGCGGCGGCCTCCTCCAGTTCGCGCTCGGTTTCGGCCAGCACCGGCTGCACCACCCGCACCACGAATGGCAGGCCGATGAACACCAGCGCGACGGTGATGCCCAGCGGGGTATAGGCCACTTTCACTCCCGCCGCTTCCAGCCAGCGCCCCAGCCAACCGGTCGGTCCGTACAGCGCGGTGAGCGCGATGCCGGCCACCGCGGTCGGCAGCGCGAACGGTAGATCGATCATCGCGTCGAACAGGCGCTTGCCGGGGAACCGGTAGCGCACGAATACCCACGCCACCCAGGTACCCATCACCGCGTTGAATGCCGCCGCCGCCAGCGCGGTTCCAAAGCTCACCCACAACGCCGACAGCACGCGCGGCTCGGTCCAGATCCGCCAAAGGCCCTCCAGGCCCAGGCCACTCGCCTTGACGAACACGCCCACCAACGGAATCAGCACGATCAGGCCCAGCCACGCCAGCGTGTAGCCAAGGCTGAGGCCAAAGCCGGGGATGATCCGGCGACGGCGTACCGGATTCGCCCGCGCATCAATCACGGCGGCCATTCACGGCCTCCGACAGGAGTACGCCAAGGCCGCATGCTCACTTCGCCTGGATCTGATCGAACACCCCGCCATCGGCGAAGTGCGTGGCCTGGGCCTTGGCCCACGAACCGAACACCTTGTCGATGGTCACCAGTTCCAGCTTCGGAAACCGCGCCACGTCGGCGGGCGCCGCGTACTGCGGATAGCGCGGCCGGTAGTAGTGCTTGGCCGCCAATCGCTGTCCGGTCGGCGAGTACAGGAACTGCAGATAGGCCTGCGCGGCCTCGCGGGTACCGTGCTTGTCGACGTTCCTGTCAACCAGCGCCACCGGCGGCTCGGCCAGGATCGACAACGACGGCACCACGATGTCGAACTTGTCAGGCCCCAGCTCCTCGATCGACAGGAACGCCTCGTTCTCCCACGCCAGCAGCACGTCGCCGATGCCGCGCTGGACAAAGGTGGTGGTGGCGCCGCGTGCGCCGGTGTCCAGCACCGGCACGTTGCGGAACAGCGCGCGCACGAAGTTGCGGGTCTTGGCTTCGTCGCCCTTGAAGATCTTCAGGCCATAGGCCCAGGCGGCGAGGTAGTTCCAGCGGGCGCCGCCGGACGTCTTCGGGTTCGGCGTGATCACCGAGGTACCCGGCTTCACCAGATCCACCCAGTCCTTGATTTTCTTCGGATTGCCCTTGCGCACCAGGAACACGATGGTGGACGTATACGGCGCGCTGTTTTCCGGCAAACGCGATTGCCAGTTGGCCGGAAACAGGCGCGCACGCTGGGCGATGGAATCCACGTCGTAGGCCAGCGCCAGCGTCACCACGTCGGCTTCCAGCCCGTCGATCACCGCGCGCGCCTGCTTGCCGGAGCCGCCGTGCGAGGTCTCGACTTCGACCTTCTGGCCTTTCTTCTGTTGCCACTCCTTGACAAAGGCGGCATTGAACTCGCGATAGAACTCGCGGGTGGGATCGTAGGAAACGTTCAGCAGTTTCACGTCGCGCGCGCCGGCCGCTGCGGCCACGGTCAGGCCGAAGGCGATCAGCAGGGTGCGCAGGTGGCGTCGCAGGGAATGGTGGCTCATGGGGATCTCCGGAATCAGAAAGCGACCTGCAGGCGCGAGAAGATCGCCTTCTCGTCCTCGCGATCGGTGGCGTCGGCTGCACCGCCCTTGAAGGTCGTGTCCAGGTAGTTGAAGACGAGCTTGAGATTGCTGGTGAGATACCAGTTGAGGCCGAGCGTCCAGTTGCGGGCCTGGCGTGCGGACGTGGCCGCATCGGCGAACAGCGGGAACGCATCGTCATCGATGTCCAGCGCACCGTAGCGGGCAACCAGTTCGAATGCGCCCCAACCCTCCTCGCCCGGACGAAACGGGCGGGACGGCTTCACCACGCCCCGGTAGCCGGCATCCTCGCCGGTCAACACCCACTGCGCGGTGGCCTGCCAGGCGGTGTTTTCCAGCTTGTCGCGGCGTCCCGCATTCACCCCGCTGGCTACCACGACTTCCTGGCGCGACTGGATGTATTCACCCAGAAGACCGAACCGGCCCAGGTAGTAGTACGCCTGCGGCGACCACCGGAAATGTTCGCCGTCCGCGTTCACCGCCGAGCGATAGGTGAAGAACTGCGCCTGCCCCGCCGTGCGATAGCGCGGCAGGAAGTTGTTGCCGGTGCCGCGCTTGTCGCCGATGCTCGCGCCCAGGCCGAACCCCAGCCCCGACAGCGCATTGGCATCGTTGCGGAACGGCTCGAAGAACACCCGGCCCGCGTACTCGAACTCGTTGTCTGGATTGCTGGTGACCGCGTCGCGGCCATCGACCGTCCCGTTGAACACGCCCAGCGCATAGCTGAAGCGGCCATCGGCGACTTCGCCCTGGAGCTGTACGCCAATGTCGCGGTTGGGCGCCAGTTCGCTGGGGAGCGAACGTTCTACCGCCGACAGCGCAGAAGACGATTGCAGCCGTTCCAGGCCCACCGGCGAGGTGAACTTGCCGACCCGCAGGGTGTAGGCGGGATCGAAGCGCAGATCCACGTAGGCATCGACGATGCTCGCGTTGTCGCCCGCGAATTCCGGGGTCAGGCGGAAGCCGACCAGCTTGCCCAGCGAGCCTTCGATCGTCGGCCGCGCGGTGCGCAGCAGGAACGTGTCGTTCTGCGCCGGCGCATGATCGTCGAGGAAGAACCGGCCATCGCCCTGGATCAGCCCGCGCAGGCGGATCTCGTAATCGCCGCCGGCCGACTTGAACGAGGCGCCCTTGTCGTTGACCGCGATGACCGGCGCCTCTTTCGCCTTGGTCACCTGTTCTTCCTGTTGCAGTTCCAGGCGCCGTTCCAGCACCCGCAGGCGCTGGTCCAGATCCGCCAGGCCGACCTCGCCAGCTTCCGTGGCGACGGTGCCACCGAGGCGGCGCTCCAGCGCCTCCAGCCGCTGCTGCAGTTCCTCGACCGTGGGCTTGTGCTGCTGCGCGGCCACCGGCAACGCCAGCGAACACAGCAGCACGGCGGCCAGCCGCGTGATCCGCTGTTTCGCCCGCACCGCCTGCCCGTGTCCACGCATCGCAAGGTTTCCCATCTGTGGTCTTTCGACCGGAACCGTTGATGCTGCGGATGCACATCGCCGCCGGGAAATGACTTGAGGGGCGTTCCTTATGCCGCATCGGCATGACACCGGCAGGGACACGGCGGAGGCCGTTAAAATGGCGACTTTCCTCCGTCCCCCCGAGCCGTCCATGTCCGAATCGCTGACCGCCCGTTACGCCACCGAGCTGGAGAACCTGCAGGTGCAGGGCCTGTTCAAGTCCGAGCGCATCATCACCAGCCCGCAATCGGCCGAGATCACCCTGGCCGACGGACGCACGGTGCTGAATTTCTGCGCCAACAACTATCTCGGGCTGGCCGACCACCCCGATGTCATCGCCGCCGCCAAGCAGGCCCTGGACAGCCACGGCTTCGGCATGGCCTCGGTGCGCTTCATCTGCGGCACCCAGGACCTGCACAAGCAACTGGAAAAGACCATCGCGGACTTCTTCGGCACCGAGGACACCATCCTGTACGCGGCCTGCTTCGATGCCAACGGCGGCCTGTTCGAACCGCTGCTGGACGAGAACGACGCGATCATCTCCGACGCGCTCAACCATGCCTCGATCATCGACGGCGTGCGCCTGTGCAAGGCCAAGCGCTTCCGCTACGCCAACTGCGACATGGCCGATCTGGAGGCGCAGTTGCAGGCCGCCGATGCCGCCGGCTGCCGGACCAAGCTGATCACCACCGACGGCGTGTTTTCGATGGACGGCTTCATCGCCCCGCTCGACGAGATCACCGCCCTGGCGAAGAAGTACAACGCACTGGTGCACATCGACGAATGCCACGCCACCGGTTTCCTCGGCGCCACTGGCCGCGGGTCGGCCGAGGTGAAGGGCGTCCTGGACCGCATCGACATCTTCACCGGCACCCTCGGCAAGGCGATGGGTGGTGCGCTGGGCGGATTCACCACCGCGAAGAAGGAAGTGATCGAGCTGCTGCGCCAGCGCTCACGCCCCTACCTGTTCTCCAATTCGCTGCCACCGCACGTGGTCGCGGCCGGCATCAAGGCCTTCGAAATGCTGTCCTCGGCCGGTGATCTGCGCGTGCAGTTGCAGGAAAACACCCGCTACTTCCGCGAGCGCATGGGCGCCGCCGGTTTCGACATCAAGCCTGGCGTGCATCCGATCTGCCCGGTGATGTTGTACGACGCGCCGCTGGCGCAGCGCTTCGCCGCGCGCCTGCTGGAAGAAGGCATCTACGCCATCGGCTTTTTCTTCCCGGTGGTCGGCAAGGGCCAGGCCCGCATCCGCACCCAGATGAGCGCCGCGCATACGCGCGAGCACCTGGATCGCGCGATCGACGCGTTCACCCGCATCGGGCGGGAGCTTGAGGTGTTGAAGGGCTGAGGCGGCTACCGCCCAAAGCAGCGAAGCAAGCTCCGCTCCACGCGTTCCCGTAGAGCCGAGCTTGCTCGGCTGGGGCTTTCCTTCAAAAAGCAGCGGAGCGAGCTCCGCTCTACGCGTTCCCGTAGAGCCGAGCTTGCTCGGCTGGGGCCTTCCTTCAAAAAACAGCGGAGCAAGCTCCGCTCTACGTGTTCGTAGAGTCGAGCTTGCTCGGCTGGGGCCTTCCTTCAAAAA
>NZ_JBQENC010000014.1:0-118824 GCF_052044485.1 Pseudoxanthomonas sp. 22568 | reverse complement strand
GGGTGTTGCATTGCATCCGATTCTCACGACCCTTCCCTGTAGGAGCGACGTGAGTCGCGACGCCTTTCAGCGCATCGGCTCCGGAAGCCGCCGTCGCGACTGACGTCGCTCCTACAAGGGCGATTCGGGTGTTGCATTGCATCCGATTCTCACGACCCTTCCCTGTAGGAGCGACGTGAGTCGCGACGCCTTTCAGTGCATCGGCGCCGGAAGCCGCCATCGCGACTCACGTCGCTCCCGCAAGAAGGCATTTCCGCGGTTCAGCGTTTCGCGGGCGTGTCGGTGAACAGGGCTTCGCGGGTCACATCCAGCAGCTGCTCGTCCGGGTCATTGCTCTGCTCCCAGTACATCACGCCGCCCAGGCCTTTCTCGCGCACGTAGGCCACCTTGGCTTTCAGCGCCTGCGGATCCTCGTAGCTGATCATCTTGCGCAGCGTTGGATTCCACAGCCACGCCGCCTGCGCCTGTTCGTCCCAATGGCGGACGTAGCCTTCCTTGTTCAGCCGTGAGCGGGCAATCTCCCGCCAGGAAATGAAACCGCCACCGCTGGCGAACGGCTGGTCCAGGCCATTGTTGCCGTCGGTCACCTCGTCGAAGGTGCGGCCGTAGAACGCCAGGCCGACGTGCAGCTTGCGCGGCGGCGTGCCGCCGGCGAGGAACTCCTCCACCGCCTGCACCGTGTTGCGGCTGCCCGGCTCGGCCGTGCGCGACGGACGCAGGCCGGCGTGGTGGCCCGTGGTGCGCTTGAGGCTGCCGTAGAAGTCGTAGGTCATCAGGTTGATCCAGTCCAGGATCGCCGAGATGCGCGGGATGTCCAGGCCGCGCGCCGCGTCACCGTCGGCCGCGGCGATGGTCAGCAGGTAATACCGATCGCCCTGGGTCTTGCCGAGCGCGTCGAGTTTCGTGCGCACAGCCTCCAGCATCAACGGGAAGTTGGCCTTGTCGTCGGCGCTGTAGCTGATGCCCGGGCCGGGATGGCCGGGGTATTCCCAGTCGATATCCACGCCGTCCAGATCATGCCGGCGCACCAGTTCCACCGCGGTGTCGGCGAAGCGCGCACGCGCCGCTTCGGTGGCGGCCGCTTCGGAGAAATTTCCCGCGCCCCAGCCGCCGATCGACAGCACGATCTTCAGATCCGGATTGTCCTTGCGCAGCGCGGTCAGTCCCGTCAGCGAGCGCGCCGCGGTTTCGCGGGGCAGGAACACTTCATGTTGCGGATTGACGTGGGCGAAGGCGAAGTTGATGACGTCCAGCTTGCGCGCGCTGATCGGCGGAAGCTTCTCGCCGTCGGAGACGTAGCCGATCACTCGATATCCCGAATCGTCCTTCGCCTGCGCGGCCTGTGTTTCGACGGCGCCGACCGAGAAAGCGAAAGCCAGCGCCAACCACCCTGACCGAATCAATCTGCTCATTTCATCGCGACTCCAAGCGGGGCCGTCACTATACGATTACTTTCACATTGAGGAAGCGACGCGAATCGCGATGGCGATGAATGTCCGGGCGGCGTCATTCCTTCGCGATGGAAGGTCATGCGATGACTGCCGTGCGCCTCCGGATGTCCGTTCGGATGACGGCAGGACAAGAGATTGGACGATGGGTAGGGTGTGGGTGGTGTTCCATCATTCCGCAAGAAGCGGTCGCGACTTACGTCGCTCCTACAGAAAGCGGTGCCACGAATCCATCCTTGTAGGAGCGACGTCAGTCGCGACAATCCCGTCTCGTACTAGGAGTCAAAAGCTCGCGACTCACGTCGCTCCCACAAGAAACAGGCCGCGAACCCCACCCTGTAGGAGCGACGTCAGTCGCGATTCCCGACCCGCTCGAACAACAACCAGATCGCAGTGGAATCGCACCAACAGGCCGGCGATCTACTGCCCCGGCGGATCCCGCGGCGGAAAGCGCAGGACCACCCCGCGCACGCCGTCGTCCTGCGGGCGCACCCACAGCACCGGCACCTCGCGCGGCGCCGGGGGTTCCAGTTCGTCGTCGATTGGTGCGATCGACTCTTCCTCGTCTTCCCAGCTGTAGCGCTTGCGCGGCAGCGGTGGATCCAGCCGGCGGAACAGGAGCGCGGCGATGAAGCCGCCGACGGCGCCGCCCATGTGCGCCTGCCAGGACACGCCGGGTTCCTGCGGCAAAATGCTCAGCACCATGCCGCCGTAGAACAGGAAGGCGATCATGCCGGCCGCGATCGCGGCGCGGTCCCGGCGCAGCAGGCCGAGCATGAAGATCATGAACATCAGGCCATGGGTCAGGCCGCTGGCGCCGAGGTGATGCGAGCCCGGATCGCCCAGCAGCCACGGCCCCAGTCCCGCCCCCAGCCACACCAGCGGCACGGCGCAGGCGGTCGCGCGCGGGTACACCGCGCCGGCAAGGGTGCCGAGCATCAGCAGGGCGGTGGCGTTGGCGGCGATGTGCTCGACCGAACCGTGCAGCAGCGGCGCGGTCAGGATGCCGATGAGGCCCTGCACCTGCAGCGGCGCGATGGCGAACGGCGCCCAGTTGAAACTCGACTGCGCCGAGAACACCACCGCCAGCAGCAGCACGAAGGCCAGGCTGAGGTTCAGCGCCCACAGCAGGCGCCGGCGGTCGTGCCGGCGCTGGGTATCCGGGTCGAAGGCGGGATGATCGGGATGATGCAGGTCCATGGAAATCTGCATGGCGCCCGGCCCCCGCGTTTGCAAGGGCCGGCGGCCGGGGACAGACCATCCCGTGGGCGGGATGGCCGTCCCGGCGGCCGCTCAGGCGTGCGTGCCCGGCTTGGCCGGACGCGCCAGGCTGAGGGCGATGGTCACGCCCAGGATCGCGGCCACGCCGGCCAGCGACCACAGCACCGGGATCTTGAACACGTCGATCAGCAGCATCTTGGTGCCGATGAAGGCCAGCACCACCGCCAGGCCGTAGGGCAGCAGGTGGAAGCGATCGGCCATGCCGGCCAGCAGGAAGAACATCGCGCGCAGGCCCAGCACTGCGAACACGTTGGAAGTCAGCACGATGAACGGGTCGGCGGTGATCGCGAAGATCGCCGGGATGCTGTCCACCGCGAAGATCACGTCGGTGACGCCAATCAGCACCAGCACCACGAACAGCGGGGTGTACCAGCGCTTGCCGTCGCGGACAACGCTCAGCGCCTCGCCGTGGTACTCGGGTGAAAGCGGCAGGTGCCCGCGCATCCAGCGCAGCACCGGGTTGCGCTCCAGATCCGGCTCCTTGCCGGCCGCGAACCACATCTTCACGCCGGTCAGCAGCAGGAACGCGCCGAACACGTACAGCAGCCAGTGGAAGTGGGCCAACAGCGCGGCTCCGGCGAAGATCAGGATGCTGCGCAGGACGATCGCGCCGAGGATGCCGATCACCAGCACGCGCTGGCGCTGCTCCTCCGGCACCGCGAAGTAGCTCATCAGCATCAGGAACACGAAGATGTTGTCGACCGCCAGCGACTTCTCCACCAGGTAGCCGGTGAGGAATTCCAGGCCGACCTTGTTGGCCATCGCCACGCCGGCGGTTTCATTGACGTACCACCACAGGCCGGCGTTGAACAGCAGCGCCAGGCCGATCCAGCCCAGGCTCCAGTACAGCGCCTCCTTGAACGTCACCCGGTGCGCGCCGCCATGGCGCATCAGCACCAGATCGACCAGCAGCGCGATCACCACCACGCCGGCGAAGCCGGCCCACAACCATGGATTGCCTATCGTTTGCATCGAAAGTCCCGTCGGAAAGAGTCAAGTCCAGGCCGCAGGGCGACAGGCATGCACGGGATCGGGGGGACTCCGGGGCAGATCTTCGCCGTTGCGGCGAAGGTCTCGCTCACAGCCAGGTCTCTGGCTGCCGTGGGACCGGAGCGTGAACGCTCGAAATGACGGCCGGCACGTTGGGAGCTACTCCCCTTCTGGCGGCGATTTTCAGGGCAAGGGGCCGGGCCGGTCAACGGGAAAGGTAAAATGGCGTTCATGAATAGCCCGCTCCCCGTCGTACGCCTCAAGAACGCCTGGCGCTCCAGCCACCCGTGGATCTTCCAGAAACTGGTGGAAAAGCCCGCCCAGAAGCCCAAGCCGGGCAGCATCGTCGACGTGGTCGGCGTGGACGGCGAGTGGATTGGCCGGGGGTTCTACAACGGCCATTCGCGCATCGCCGTGCGCATCCTGGAGACCCATCCGGAGGTCCCGGTCGACGCCGGCTGGTTCTCGCGCAAGATCGCTGAGGCGGTGTCGCTGCGGCGTGACGTGCTCAAGCTGGACGCGACCACCGACGCCTGGCGGGTGGTCCACGCCGAGGGCGACGGCCTGTCGGGCCTGGTGGTGGATCGCTACGGCGACCTGCTGGTGGTCGAGTTCTTCAGCGCCGGCATGTTCCGCCACCGCGAGTGGATCTACGAGGCCCTGCAGGAACAATTCCCCGGCGCACGCTTCTACAGCTTTGCCGAGGAGCACATCCAGAAACAGGAGAGCTTCGATTTCCGCGGCAGTGATCCGGTGCCGCCGGCCGTCATCAGCGAGTACGGGGTGAAGTTCCGCGCCGATCCGGCCGGGGCGCACAAGACCGGCTTCTTCGCGGACCAGCGCGAGAACCGCGAATGGCTGTCGCACCAGTGTGGCGGCAAGCGGGTGCTGGACCTGTGCTGCAACACGGGCGGTTTCGCCGTCTACGCGGCCGCGCGCGGCGCCAGCGAAGTGGTCGGCGTGGACATCGACCAGGATGTGATCGAGATCGCCAAGGGCAACGCGCGCTTGAACGACGTCCGGCCGAAGTTCGTGCAGGCCGACATTTTCCCGTACCTGCGCGATGCGGCGAACCGGGGCGATCAGTACGACGTGGTGATCCTGGATCCGGCCAAGATGACCCGCGATCGCGAACAGGTCATCGCGGCGCTGAAGAAATACCTGGACATGAACAAGCTGGCGCTGGGCGTGGTCAAGCCGGGCGGCCTGTTCGCGACCTTCTCCTGCACCGGCCTGGTCAGCGAGGAACAGTTCCTCGACATGCTGCGCCGCGCGGCCTACTTCTCCGGCCGCACCATCCAGATTCTCAAGGTGTCCGGCGCCGGCGCCGACCATCCCTTCATGGCGCACGTGCAGGAATCGCGCTACCTGAAAGCGGTGTTCTGCCGGGTGGTGGACTGAGCGGTCGGCGGGACACCCGCAGAAGCAAACCCCCCTCAATCCCCCTTTTACAAAGGGGGGGGCAAAGCGGGCTCCGGACGATAGAGTTTCTCTTAGCCCCCCTTGACCAGCCATTCGGCTGTTGAGAAGCGCTTGCTCTTGGACCAGAAGCGAATCCCCCTCCCCCCTTTTACAAAGGGGGAGGTCAAAGCAGGCCCCGGACGACAAGGCGTTCTTTTAGCCCCCTTTGAAAAAAGGGGGCGGGCGCCGAAGGCGACGGGGGATTTGCTCTTAGCGCAAACAGTGAATCCCCCTCAATCCCCCTTCTCCGAAGGGGGAGGCAGAAGCAAAAAGCTCCCCGTCCCCTCAGCCTTCCGGCGACAATTCGATGCAGTCGAACTTCACATCAGGATCCACGTCGGCGTCATAGTCCACGTCATCGCGCTCGAAACCGAACAGCTTCAGGAACTCATGCTTGTAGTTGGCGTAGTCGGTCAGGGCGAACAGGTTCTCGCTGGTGATCTGCGGCCACAACGCCTTGGCCTTGGCCTGCACTTCCGGACGCAGTTCCCAGTCGTCCAGGCGCAGACGGTTCTCGTCGTCGGTCTGTGCCGGTTGGCCGTCCGCGCGGTACATGCGATCGCGGAACAGTCGGTCGAGCTGCTCGATGGTGCCTTCGTGCAGGCCCAATTCCTTCATCACCTTGAACACGATGCTGATGTACAGCGGCATCACCGGAATCGCCGAGCTGGCCTGGGTCACCACCGACTTCAGCACCGCGACATTGGCACCGCCGCCGGTCGCTTCCAGGCGCTTGTCCAGGCGGTGCGCGGTCTGGTCCAGATCGACCTTGGCCCGGCCCAGCGCGCCATGCCAGTAGATCGGCCAGGTGATGTCGGTGCCGATATAGCTGAAGGCGACCGTGCGCGCGCCGTCGGCCAGCACGCCGGCCTTGGCCAGCGCGTCGATCCACAGTTCCCAGTCCTGACCGCCCATCACGGTGATCGTGTCCTCGATCTCCTGCTCGGTCGCCGGCTCGATGGTCGCCTGGATGATGGCGTCCTTGTTGGTGTCGATGGCGGTGGAGGTGTAGGCCGCGCCGATCGGCTTGAGCGCCGAGCGCTTCAGCTCGCCGGTCGAGGGCAGCTTGCGCACCGGCGAGGCCAGCGAGTAGATCACCAGGTCGACCTGGCCACCCATTTCGTTCTTGATCAGCTCGATGACCTGGGCGCGGGCTTCGTCGGAGAACGCGTCGCCATTGATGGAGCGGCTGTAGAGCCCGGCTTCCTTGGCGAACTTGTCGAACGCTGCGGCGTTGTACCAACCGGCGGTGCCGGCCTTCTTCTCGCTGCCCGGCTTCTCGAAGAACACGCCCAGGGTGTCCGCGCCAAAGCCGAACGCGGCCGAGATGCGCGCCGCCAGCCCGTAGCCGCTGGACGCACCAATCACCAATACCTTCTTCGGACCGTCCGTGCGCACGCCCTGCGCGCGCGTGGCGGCGATCTGGTCACGGACGTTGAGCTCGCAACCGAGCGGATGGGTGGTGGTGCAGATGAAGCCGCGGACTTTGGGATGGATGATCAACGTCGGGTACCAGGCGGTGTTTGTCTGCGCGGCATCTTACCCGCCCGCGCCCCGCGGAATGAAGCAGGCCGGTATCGGTGGCATTCCGTTCGCCTGCGTACAGTCGCCATCGCGCATGAAAAAAGCGGGCCGAAGCCCGCTTCTTCCCGGCATGTTGCCGGCGGCGAGGCTTACGCGTCGCTGCCCTTGGCCAACAGGCTGCTGCGACGGCTGTACAGCAGGTAGACCACCACGCCGATCGCGTTCCAGGCCAGGAACCACAGCTGGGTGGTGCGCGGCAGGCTCCAGAACAGATACAGGCAGCCGCCGATCGCCAGCGGGCCGACCAGCCAGGCGGCCGGCGTGCGGAACACGCGTGGACGGTTGGGATCGCGCTTGCGCAGCACCAGCAGGCACACCGCCACCGCGATGAATGCCGCCAGCGTGCCGGCGTTGGCCAGCGCGGCGATTTCGTCCAGGCGCGCCACCCCGGCCAGCGCGGCCACCAGGATCGCGGTGAACACGGTGATCGCCACCGGCGTGCCGGTGCGAGGGTTGACCTTGGACAGGCCACGCGGCAGCAGGCCGTCACGCGACATCACGAAGAAGATGCGGCTCTGGCCGTACAGGAACGCCAGCAGCACGGTCGGCAGGGCGACCACGGCGGCGCCGGCGATGACCTTGGCGGCGGTGCCCTGGCCGAGTTCGCGCAGGATCAGCGCCAGCGGCTCCGGGCTCTGGCCGAACACGGTGTAGCTCATCGCGCCGACCGCGGCGGCGGCGACCACGATGTAGATCAGGGTGCAGCCAATCATCGAGCCGACGATGCCGATCGAAAGATCGCGACCGGGATTTTTGGTTTCCTCCGCGGCGGTGGAGATCGCATCGAAGCCGTAGAAGGCGAAGAAGATGATCGCCGCCGCGGCCATCACCCCGCGCTCGACGCCGTCCGCGCCCATCGACTTGACGAAGCCGTAGGGCATGAAGGGTTCCAGGTGGGCCGCATCGAACTGCGGCAACGCGATGGCGACGAACACCGCCAGCGCGATCACCTTCACCACCACCAGGATGGCGTTGAGGGTGGCGCTCTCGCGGGTGCCGGCAATCAGCAGGCCGGCCACCACGAAAGTGATCAGCACCGCCGGCAGGTTGATCAGGCCGCCGGCGTGCGGACCTACGGTCAGCAGGGTCGGCAAATCCACGCCCATGCCTTTCAGGAAGCCGACCGCGTAGCCCGACCAGCCCACCGCCACCGTGCTGACCACCAGCGAGTACTCCAGGATCAGGCTCCAGCCGACCACCCAGGCGATGGATTCGCCCAGCACGGTGTAGCTGTAGGTATAGGCGCTGCCGGCGGCCGGCATCAGCGTCGCCATCTCGGCATAGGCCAGCGCCGCGCAGGCGCAGACCACGCCGGCGACCACGAACGACAGCAGCACGGCGGGACCGGCCAGGTTCGCGCCCACCCCGATCAGGGTGTAGATGCCGGTACCGACGATCGCGCCGATGCCCAGCGCCACCAGATGAGGCCAGCTCAGCGTGGGCACCAGCCGGCGGCCCTCCTCGTGCACGGTGACGCGATCGATGGACTTGCGCCGGAGCCAGGTCTGCATGGAGTGTCCTTGAATACGGAAGGGACCCGGCAGGCCGGGCAGGGCTCGACGGCAATAGGGTCGAGGCGCGTGCAGGCTAAAGGCCGGCCGCCTCGGTGGCAATCGGCAGCGCACCACCGGTGTCCGGGTTTACGGTTGCCGAAGAGCGCTGGATGCTGGCGCGAAAAGCAAGCGCTTCTCAACCGCCGAATGGCGGGTCAATCCCCCGTCGACCGCTGAAGCGGCCGCCCGCCCTCTTTTTAAAAGGGGGCATCCAGACGATGCCCAGACCTGGGAACCCGCTTCTCTTCCCCCTTTGAAAAAGGGGGACCGAGGGGGATTTGCTTCTGCCCCGGGGCGCCGAAACCCTACCGCCCATGATGCTTCTTCAGATACTCCGCCAGCGCCACGGCCTGGTTGTGCTCGGGGTCGCGCGCGCCGTAGACCAGGGTCACCCGACCGTGCTTCAAAGCCTCGCGCAGCGGTGCCAATGCTTCGGGCTGGGCGTCCAGTTCGGCGAAGTAACGCTCCCGGAATCCATCCCAGCGCGATGGCTCATGCCCGTACCAGGTACGCAATTCGGTGCTGGGCGCCGCCGCCTTCATCCACTCCGCGTCCAGCTTCTCCTTCGACACCCCGCGCGGCCACAGCCGGTCGACCAGGATCCGCTTGCCGTCCGCCCGCGCGGCGGGTTCGTAGGCACGCTTGATCCGCAGGTCCATGGGAGTCTCCTCAACCGGTGCCCAGCCGCACGCCGAAACCAACCAGGAAAACGCCCGCCAGCGATTGCAGCCAGCGTCGCAGGCGCGGCTGCTGGCGCACCCGCTGGCTCATCGCGTGGCCGGCCAGGATCAGCAGCGAGCAGTACAGCAGCGTGATCACCGCGATCAACGCCGCCATCGTGGCGAAGGTCGCCAGGCCCTGGTGGTGGGCCGGATCGATGAACAGCGGGAAGAATGCCATGTAGAAGATGATGGCCTTCGGATTCAGCAGGGTGACCAGGATGCCCTGGCGGAAATAGCGCCCGGCTTCCATCCGCACCGGACCACCCGCGCCTTCGCCACGCTGCCACAGCAGTTGCACGCCAATCCAGATCAGATAGGCGGCGCCGGCGTACTTCACCAGCCCGAACAGCACCGGATTGGCCTTCAGCAGCGCGGCCACGCCGATCACCGCCAGCCACATCAGGATCTGATCGCCCAGCGCCAGTCCGGCCAGGGTCGCGTAACCGGCGCGCAGGCCGCCCTTGCCGGTGGCCGTCAGCAACGAAAACGTGCCCGGACCGGGAATGGCGAGGAAGACGATCACGGCCGCCACGAAGGTGCCGAGATCCTGGATGCCCATCCACTGCATGACGATTCGTTTCAATCAGGGGGACTCGGATTCTGCGCCCGAAAATCGGGCCTGTCATGCGCGTGCGCCGACGGTTTGCCGCGACGTTGGTATCAAGGACTGAGACGCGCCCGGCTACACTGTCCGCCATGGATACCCAGACCCTGCTTGTCCTGCTCCTGATCCTCGCCGCCGCGGCCGTCGTGTTGTTGGTCGTGTTGCTGCTGCGCCGACCCGAGGACCGTCTGGGCGGCGTACTGGAGCGCGCGCTGCGCGACGAGCAGCGCGACGGGCGCGGCGAGCTGCGCGAGCAGCTGGAAGGGTTGTCGCGCCAGCAGGAAATCCGCATCGAGGGCTTCGGCCGCAGCCTGGCCGACCTGAGCACCCGCACCGACCAGCGATTGGACGTCCTGCGCGAGGCACTGAACGAGGATGCCCGCAAAGGCCGGCTGGAAGCGGCCGAATCGCAGCAGCGTTTCGCCGACACTCTGGGCCAGCGGCTGGCCGAACTGACCCAGCGCAACGAGCTGCGCATCGGCGAGATGCGCACCACCCTGGAAGCGCGACTGAAGGAATTGCAGGCCGACAACACCGCCAAGCTGGAGCAGATGCGGCAGACGGTGGACGAAAAACTGCAGACCACCCTGGAAGCGCGGCTGGGTGCCTCGTTCAAGCTGGTGTCCGAGCGGCTGGAGCAGGTGCAGCGCGGGCTGGGCGAAATGCAGCAGTTGGCCACCGGCGTGGGTGACCTCAAGCGCGTGCTGAACAACGTCAAGGATCGCGGCGGCTGGGGCGAAGTGCAGCTGGAAAACCTGCTCGAACAGGTGCTGACCGGCGAGCAGTTCGCGCGCGGCGTGCGGGTTCGTCCCGAAAGCAGCGAAGCGGTCGACTTCGCCATCCGCCTGCCCGGGCGCGGGGAGGATCAGGCGCCGGTGTGGCTGCCGATCGACGCCAAGTTCCCGCGCGAGGATTTCGAGCGCCTGCTGGACGCGCAGGAACGCGGCGACACCGAAGCGATGCGCGGCGCGGGCGCGCAGCTCGAACGCGCGATCAAGGTGCAGGCCAAGTCAATCAACGAAAAGTACGTGGTGCCGCCGCACACCACCGATTTCGCGGTGATGTTCCTGGCCACCGAGGGCCTCTATGCGGAAGCGATCCGCCGGCCCGGCCTGGTCGATACCTTGCAGCGCGAACACCGCATCGTGGTGGCCGGCCCGACCACGCTCGCGGCGCTGCTCAACAGCCTGCAGATGGGTTTCCGCACCCTGGCCATCGAACAGCGCTCCAGCGAGGTCCGCCACCTGCTGGGCGCGGTGAAGACCGAGTTCGGCAAGTTCGCCACCGTGCTGGAGAAGGCCCACAGCCAGCTCGACACCGTGCAGAACAGCATCAAGGCCGCCGGCGTGCGCACCCGCGCCATCGAGCGCCAGCTGCGCAACGTCGAAGCCCTGCCCGGCGAGGACAGCCAGAAGCTGCTCGGCGCCGACGAGGCGGAATAGCGTCGCCCTGAAACCGAGCGTTGTAGGAGCGACGTAAGTCGCGACCTTTTCGCCTGTCGAACGATGGGTCTGTCGCGACTTACGTCGCTCCTACAAGGTACGAACCGGAATCGCTCGGGATTATCGGTAAACCTGAAAGGAGCCAGACAAGAAAAAACCGGCGCTTTGCGCCGGCTTTTCCTGGGTCTCCGATTCGCGACTGACGCCGCTCCCACGATTCGCAAAGCGGACGATCAGTCGCCCGGAGTGAGCTGTGGCATCGGCATGGCATTGGCCGGAACGGTCGGATCCGGATCCTCGTCGTTGAGGTAGTCCGGCAGCGACTGGTCCTGATCCTGCGAGCGGGTGCCCTCGATCTGGTAGGCGCGGCGCTGCATCCACGAATCGCGGACCAGGGTGTAGTCGTCGACCGCGCCTTCGCGCAGGCTGTCCAGCGACAGCAGCTGGGCGCGGGTGTCCACCAGGTTCAGGCCCTGCAGGAAGATGCGGGTCTTGTCGTCCTCGATGTAGCGCACCGGACTGAGCGGAATGTCGCCAGCCAGGCCGAACACGTCGCGCACGGTGCGCGGGCCGAAGAACGGCAGTTCCACGTAGCGTGACTTCTTCCAGCCCCAGACGCCCAGGGTCTGGCCGAAATCCTCGCTGCGGCGGGGCAGCTTCGCGTCGGAAGCCGGATCGAAGATGCCGCCGATGCCCAGCGTGGAGTTCAACAGGAACCGGCCCAGCGCCTGGCCGGCGTACTTGGGGCGGCCCTGCAACAGGTGGTTGATGGCGGCCAGCGGCTGGGTCAGGTTGTCGAAGAAATTGCTCACGCCCAGTCGCATCGGCCGCGGCACGACGTTGGAATAGGCGCGGGCCAGCGGGCGCGCGACCGCGCGATCCACCGCGTTGTTGAAGCGGTGCACCTTGCGGTTGAACTTCTCCCACGGGTCGTACACCGCCGGCGACGATACCGCGGCGGGCAGGGTGGGGTCGGCCACCGCACCGCCGTAGATGGCGGCGAAGTCGTCTTCGGCACTGGTGGCCGGCGCATCGGCATCGGTGGTCGCGGCGGTGGCCGGCACTTCCACCGGCGGAACCGTGGCGCCGGGATCCGGTGCGATTTCGGTCGAGGACGAAGGCGCGGCTTCGGCGGCGGCCACCGGTGCGCCGCCGTCGATCACGGTGGCGTCGGCGGTGGGATCCGGAGCGGAAGCCGTCTTCGGCGCCGACGCGCAGGCCGTGGCCAGCGCGGCGAACAGGAGCACGGTGCAGAGTCGGAAGGTGTTCATCCCGTTTCCTTGGAATCTCGGGGGGGAGAGGGTCAGGCCGGAAACTCCAGTCCCGGCGTCAGGCGGTACGCGGCACACAGTTCGGTGAAGCCGGCAGGCTGGCCTTCGATGGCCGGCACGCCGCCGGACGCGCGTACCCGCGCGGCCAGTTCGGCCAACAATGCCAAGCCGGCGCTATCCACGGTAGTGACATTGGTCAGGACGATGCGTTGCACGCCGGTGGCCTTGGCCAGTTGCGGCCACAGTGCGACCGCCGCGGCGCGATCCAGCGCACCGCGGAACACCAGCGCGTCGCCCTCGCGGGCGACGCCGGCGTCACTTCTTGCCGCTGGCGCTGGCATTGGTCTGCAACTTGCCGGCACGCAGGTCGGCGGCGACCTGGCTGATCGATTTCTGCCGCAGTGGGGTGTCGAACTGGGTCTTGAACGTCTGCACGAACGAGACGCCCTCCACCATCACGTCGAACACCTTCCACTTGCCGCCCGCCTGGCGCAGCAGGTAATCCACCGGAATCGGCTCGCCGTCCGGGCGCAGCATCTCGCTGGCGACCTTCACGCCGCGTCCGCCGGGCAGGGCGGACTCGGACTTCACCCGCACCTTTAGCTGGGTATTGAAGTCGAGCAGCGCCGAACCGTAACGGGTCATCAGGCTGTCGCCGAGCGCGTCGGCGAAAGTCTTGACGTCGGCGTCGCTGGCGCCGCGTCCGTGGATGCCCAGCACCAGCCGGGCCGCGTAGTCGCGGTCGAACAGGTTGTTGAACTCGCCGGAGATGTACTGGCGCAGGGTGGCCGGGTTGGCCTTGAACTCGGCACGGCGCTTTTCCAGCGTGCCGATGATGCGCGAGCTGTTGGTCAGCACCACCTGGCTGGCCGAACTCGGCGCGGCCTGGGCGGTGGCGGTCTGCGCGCTGGCGAGCACCGGCACGCCTGCGAGCAGCGCGGTGGCCAGGGCGAACGGCAGGAGGGAACGTTTCATGATCGTTTTCATGGCTGGGTTTGTTCTTCCGTCGGTTGTGCGGGCGGAGCGGCTTCTTCGCCGGGTGTGCTGCTGCCGGCGCTGCCGCCGCCGCTGAACATGTATTTGCCGGCCAGCTGCAACAGATCCACGGCCGGTTGGGTGAAGGCGATTTCCTCGCCGGGCTTCAGTACTTCCGGATCGCCGCCGGGCGACAGGCCGACGTAGTTCTCACCCAGCAGGCCGCTGGTGAAGATGCCGGCGGAGGTATCGGCGGGCAGATCCTTGAACTTGGTATCCAGGGACAGGGTGACGATGGACTCGAACTTGACCGGATCCAGCTGAATGTCGGCCACCTGGCCGACCACCACGCCGCCGATCTTGACCGGCGCCTGTTTGCGCAGCTGGCCCAGGTTGGTGAAGCGCGCCTTCAGCTCGTAGCTGCCGCCACCGATGCCGAAGCGCTTGTTGGTGGAGGCGATCGCCAGCACCAGCAGCGAGGCCAGGGCCAGCAGCAGGAAGGCGCCGACGGCGAATTCGAGACGGGGTCCACGGACAGCCATGGCATCAACTCCGGAAAAGCAGGGCGGAAAGGACGAAATTGAACATCAGCACCAGCAGCGAGGCGTTCACCACCGCGCGGGTGGTCGCCACCGAGGTGCCCTCGATGGTCGGTTCGGCGTGGTAGCCCACGTAGGCCGCGACCAGCGCGCTGGTGCCGCCGAACACCGCCGACTTCAGCAGCGCCACGCCGAAGTCGTCCCAGAAATCCACGCTGTTCTGCAACGCGGACCAGAACGTGCCGTTGTCCAGGCCCAGCACGTGCACGGCTTCGAAGTAGCTGGCGCTGATCGCCAGGCTGCAGAAGAAACCGGTCAGCAGCGGCACGGTCAGCACCGCCGCCCAGAAGCGCGGCGCGACCGCCTTGGCGACCGGATCGATGGCCATCAGCTCCAGCGCCTTGATCTGATCGGTGGCGCGCATCAGGCCCAGCTCGGCGGCAATCGAACTGCCGGCGCGGCCGATGAACAGCAGCGCGGTCAGCACCGGACCCAGTTCGCGGTACAGCGACAGGCCCAGCAGCGTCGACAGCGCGTCGGAGGCGCCGAACGTGGTCAGGGTGCGATAGCCCTGCAGGGTCAGCACCAGCCCCACGAACGCGCCGCCGACCGCGATGATCGGCAACGAGCGACCGCCGATCTTGTAGATCTCGCGGGTCAGCTCGGCGAGGAAGTCGCGGGTCGGCGCCGAGGCGCGGAACACCGACAGCGAGAACAGCCCCGCGCGGCCAAGCGAACGGGTGGCGGCGACGAACGGCATCAGTGGATCCCTCCCTTAGGCAGCAGTCCCTTCCCCCGCGTGCGGGGGAAGGTGCCCGAAGGGCGGATGGGGGCAAATGCAGGAACCTGGACGAATACGTCTTCATCCCTGCCCCCACCCCAACCCTCCCCCGCGTCGCGGGGGAGGGGGCTATTTATGAGTGCGGCAAGCCGGCCGTGCGCGAAGCCGGCTTCGATTCCCGATTCCCGATTCCCGATTCCCGGCTTCAAGCGGCTTCCCCCACGCGCTTGACCGCATCGAACGCGATCGGGCCATCCGGTTCGCCGCGCAGGAACTGGCGCACCAGCGGGTCGCCGGTGTTCTCCAGTTCGGCCGGCGTGCCGGTGAACACCAGGCCGCCGTTGGCGATCACCAGCGCCTGGTCGGCGATCGGCAGGGTTTCGTGGACGTGGTGGGTGACGATGATGCTGGTCAGTCCCAGGGTGTCGTTGAGGCGCTGGATCAGGCTCATGATCACGCCGCTGGCGATCGGATCCAGTCCGGTCAGCGGTTCGTCGTAGATCATCAGCGGCGGATCCAGCGCCAGGGCGCGCGCCAGCGCGACCCGGCGGGCCATGCCGCCGGACAGTTCGCGCGGATACAGATCGGCGGCGGCGCGCAGGCCGACCGCGTTCAACTTGAACTCGACCAGGCGCCGGACCAGCGGCGCGGCCAGCCGGGTGTGGGTGCGCAGCGGCAGCGCCACGTTCTCGGCCACGGTCAGATCGGTCAGCAGGCCATTGCCCTGCAACAGCACGCCGATACCCTTGCGCATCTCCAGCAGCGCGTGGCTGCGGCGCGGCACAGCCTGACCGAATACTTCCACCTGGCCCGCGGCCGGTGGCAGTTCGCCGGTCAGCGCAGCCAGCAGGGTGGACTTGCCGCTGCCGCTGGGACCGAGCACGGCGGTGATGCTGCCGCGCGGCACCGTCAGCGCGATGTCGCGCAGGATGGCGCGTCCGCCGCGATCGAGGCGGACATCGGACAGGCGCACGGCGGGTGTGTCGGCGGATGTCATGGCGGGGGCAGGCGCTTAACGGAAAAGCAACGAGGAAGCTTCGCGGCTGGCGGCTGAACAAAACCGAACTGACCGGTACAGGTATTGTGCCGGAAACCAAGGCCGACGGAGCCGAATCGGTGGGAAACACCGTCCCGGTATTCTTCATGACGAACGAAACCGTGGCCGGTTGGGCCGACCGTTACGATGTCGCGCGGCGGTGCGGGGCGCTCGAGCGCCTGTCCAGCGCAAGTGGCTTGCTCCGAGCGAGCGCTCCTGGAAAAAGAGCACGTCCACGGAGGGAGCATCGGGTGTGTCGCTTCCCGGGTAACCTTAATCAGGTGCCTGGTGCCCGCTGTTCAGCCTGACCTGGAAGAACCACGTGGCAAGTACCTGACCCTTCGAGGAGGGGAACGGAACCTCATCAGAAAGCGGTACTTCGACTGCGGATCAGGACGTGCCGCGAACGCGTAAGGAAATAAAGAAGCGATCAACCCTGCAGCGGTCCCTATCCACCAGTGGCCAGTCTGGAACAGTTGCGGAATGTACCAGAGGACTGCAACTGGACAGCATCACCGCTGCGATACAGCGACAACTCCTCGCCGATATAAGCTTCGTCGAAGCCGTTGGAAGCAGATTCGGCACGAGTCAACATCGTCGACCCGGAAGGCAGTTTCACCAGAGCGTTGTGTTTGTCGTAGGTCACCGTGAGACCGCTACTGTCGTCGCAGGCGTATACAACCATGCTTCCCGAGGACGTACCAGGTGCGGGGGCAGGCAATGAGGGCGGCGCCGGCTGGACTGCAACGGGAGCCGCTGCCATTTCTTCCGCAGGTGGCGTGGCCTCGGATTCTTCGGAGGCATTGTTGGGGGTGCATGCCGCAGTCATCGCGGCCAACAGGAATCCGGCTACCACCCGTAATCCGTAATTCATTTCAGTTCCCCGTGTGGATCAGCCGTGATCATAGTCTGTCCTGCCATGCCCCAAGTCGCCTTTTCTGCATGTGCCTGTTTTTCACGCCAGAGCGTGCGCGATGAATCCGACGGACGGTTGGCGCACACGGCGATACATGTGCGCTTTTTACGTTCACAGGTATGTTAAAAGGGCGGCCAGGGCGAGCATCCGAATCACACCAACAACTCTGCTTGGTGGCCTGGCCCAAGGGGAACATGCGTAGTCGGCACCAAGGAACTCCAGACGGGCTTCACCCGAGATGGGACGTTTGGCAACGGCATGTGTAAGGCAAGTCCCAACACTGACTTCAGGTACTAGGGGAACTATCATGGGCTCTAAGAAACCAGCATTGTGCTATCTGTTGCTCATATCGGTATTGCTCCTGCTTACCAGCGGGAGCGCGTTCGCACAGGCAACCCGAACATGGGTGTCTGGCGTCGGAGACGATGTCAATCCCTGTAGCCGTACCGCGCCCTGCAAGACATGGGCTGGCGCGATTTCCAAGACGGCAGCGGGCGGCATGATCAATTGCATCGATCCCGGCGGATTTGGTGCCGTGACGATCACGAAATCAATCACGATTTCCTGCAAGCATGTGGAAGGCTCGGCCTTGGCTTCCAGTACTACTGGCGTCACCATCAATGGCGCGGGCATTGATGTCGTGCTCCGTGGGCTGGATATCGATGGAAGTCCGACAACCTCACCAGGCCTGAACGGGATTCGTTTCCTCCAAGGGGCATCACTTATCGTCGATGACTGCGTCATCCGTGATTTCAGTGCGGCTGCGCCCAATGGAAATGGCATCCTTGTCAACAACACATCGCTAGTGGTCGAGGTTCATATCCTCAACTCGAGCATAACCGGAAATGGCGCAGGAACGACCGGCGCCGGGCTCAACATCGCGCCTACGGGTTCGGGTGGCGCGCGCGTCACCATCACGAACTCCGTGCTGTCGAATAACAGCGTTGGACTGCGTCTCGACTCAGCCGGTACTTCGGGCACTATCAACGCCACCATTACAGATACGACCGCAGCTGGCTCTTCATCCCATGGCGTTTTCGTGAATGCAGGCGGGCCGATCCGCGCGATGCTGAATCGAGTGACCTCCGTCAACAACCTGGGTGACGGCCTGCGGGCGGCAGGTGCCAATGCCATAGCCAGAATAGGTAGTTCCGTTGTAACGGGTAACAATGGAACTGGCCTTCTCGCTCTCAGCGGCGGCCAGGTCCAGTCTTATGGAAACAATCAGGTCAACAGCAACATGACAGACGGCGCGGCTACCGCGGTGGGCCTCAAGTGAAGCGCGCCGAGTGACCAACATTGATGACCATTCTGGCCCATGAATCGTCCGTTGCTAGGCAGCGGGCGATTCGTGGGGTTTTGCAGGACCCCGAGAATCGCTGACACAAGATACTGAAGCATCTTCGGCGTAGGCTCCGACGGAAGTCAGTTCGAACAATGCGGGCAATCTGATCAGGCGCCCGGTGATTGGACGCCTTGAGCTCTGTGCAGTGTCTCCACCCACTTCATGAGTCCGGCGACTCCGTTCCAGGGCCGCTCTGCGGCACAATGGAGTGATGCAAGGATCGCCCCCCGACTTCCGCCTCTACCACTCCAATTCCCTGGACGTGCTGGCGGGCCTGTTGGCGGCCGAACTGCGCCGGCCGGTACCCGGACAGCCGCTGCTGGCGCCGGAGCTGGTGCTGATTCCGCAGGTGGCGATGCGGCGCTGGTTGCAGGCCACGCTGGCGGCCGAACACGGGGTGGCGGCGAACCTGGAATTCCTGACTCCCGGCGAGTTCGTCGCCCGCGCGCTGGCCGCCAACGTGCCCGGCGAAGGCGAGGATCTGGACGCGGCCGGCCTGCGCTGGCGCCTGTACGCGGCGCTGACCGATCCGGCGCTGCTGGCGCGGCCCGCGCTGGCGGCGCTGCGCGCCTATCTGGCCGGCGGCGACCCGGTGAAGCCATGGGCGCTGGCCGGCGAGCTGGCCGGCGTGTTCGAGAAGTACCAGGCCTGGCGCCGCGACTGGCTGCTGCGTTGGGAAGCCGGCGCCGATCCGGAAGATCCGCAGGCGCTGCTGTGGCGGCACATCGCCGCCGGGCGCGAACATCGCGCGCGCCGCATCCAGCAATATCTCGATCGCTTCGCCGGCCCCGACTCGGCGCTGCCGGCCGGCTTGCCGGGGCGCCTGTTCGCCTTCGCCACCCTCAACATCTCGCCCGACGTGCTGCGCGTGGTCGCCACCCAGGCGCGCGCCGGCACCCTGCATTTCTATCTGCCCACGCCCACCCAGGCGTATTGGGGCGATCTGCAGACACTGGGCGAACGCCTGCGCGCGGGCGTGGCCGATCCCTTTGCCGGGCAAGCCGGCGAGAACCCGCTGTTGCAGGCCTGGGGCGCGGCCGGTCGCGATTTCATGGCCGTGCTCGGCAGTTACGAAGTGGTGCATCCGGCCGGCGAAATCGCCGCCTATGCCGATCCCGAACAGGACCCCGCGCCCACCCTGGCCGAGGGCGGTCTGTCCGACAGCCTGCTGCACCGCATGCAGCGGGATCTGTTCCATCGTCGTCCCGCGCCATCCGGTCCGCCGCGCGGGCAGGTGGATCGCCAGGATCCCGGCCTGCAGATCCACGCCTGCCACACCCGCCTGCGGGAAGTGCAGGTACTGCATGACCAACTGCGCGCGCTGCTGGACGACAAACGATTCGATCCGCCGCTGCAGCCGCGCGAGATCGCGGTG
The DNA here is from genome assembly GCF_052044485.1 of Pseudoxanthomonas sp. 22568. NCBI lineage: Bacteria > Pseudomonadati > Pseudomonadota > Gammaproteobacteria > Lysobacterales > Lysobacteraceae > Pseudoxanthomonas > Pseudoxanthomonas sp. 22568. The sequence goes on along the minus strand of NZ_JBQENC010000014.1, from coordinate 99,501 downwards.
CTGGCGCCGGACATCGATCCCTACGTGCCCTACCTTGACGCGGTATTCGGCGGTGAAGGCCACGCCGACGCGCTGCCGTGGGCGCTGGCCGACACCAGTCCGCTGGCCAGCGAACCGCTGGCCGAGGTCTTCCTGCGGCTGCTGGCGCTGCCGATCTCGCGCTTCGGCCTGGACGAGATCCTCGATCTTCTGGCCAGCGCGCCGGTGGCCGAGGCCGCCGGGCTGGACACCGACGCCATCGAGCGCCTGCATGGCTGGCTGCGCGCGGCCGGCGCGCGCTGGGGCCTGGACGCCGCGCACCGCGCCGCGTCCGCTGCGCCCGCCGACGACGCCTACACCTGGCAGTTCGCGCTGGATCGGCTGTTGCTGGGCCACGCCAGCGGCGCCGCGGACGAGATCGCCGGGGTCGCGCCGTGGACGGAGCTGGAAGGCGGCGCGCTCGATGCGCTCGACACCCTGATCCGCCTGCTGCGCGAACTGGCCCGCCAGCGCCGCGACCTGGGCCAGGCGCTGGCGCCCGCGCAGTGGCGCGAACGCCTGTTGCGCCTGCTCGACGCGCTGCTGCCGGAGCGCCCGGCTGCGCCGCGCGCGCAACGCGCGCTGGATCGCCTGCGCACGCTGATTGATCGCTTCGCCCGCGACGCCGAGGCCGCCGGCCACGACGCCGAGGTGCCGGCGGAAGTGGTGCGCGCGCACTTCACCGAACTGCTCTCGGAAGCCGACACCCGCGCGCCGCTGCTCACCGGCGGCATCAGCGTGGGCCGGATGGTGCCGATGCGGCTGTTGCCATTCCGGGTGACCTGCCTGCTCGGCATGAACGACGGCGAGTTCCCGCACCGGGATCCGGCCGCCGGCCTCAACCGCCTCACCGCCGAACTGGGCACCGAGCGCCGCCGGCATGGCGACCGCTCCACCCGTGAGGACGATCGCTATCTGTTCCTGCAACTGTTCGCGGCCGCGCAGGATGTGTTCTACCTCAGCTACCAGGGCGCGGATCCGCGCGACGGCAGCGCCCGCGAGCCTTCGGTGCTGGTCAGCGAACTGCTGGACGCGGCGGCGGCGTACCACGCCGATCCGGCCGCGCGGAAAGCGCTGGTGGTGCAGCATCCCTTGCAGCCGTTCGCGCCGGCGGCGTTCGGTGGCGACGAACCACGCCGCTTCAGTTATCGCGCGCAATGGCGTCCGGCCGCGGATCGTCTGGGCGGCGTGCGCGCCGCGTTGTCGCCGTGGCTGGCCGGCCCGCTGCCGGCACTGGACACGCCCGCCACCGAATTGTCGCTGGACACGCTGCGTCGTTTCTTCGCCGATCCGCAGGGCCAGTTCCTCGCCCAGCGGCTGGGTTTGCGGCTGCCGGAGCCGATCGAACAGGCCGAGGATGTCGAACCGCTGGTGCTGCCCGGCCGCGGGCTGGAGCGCGCCGCCCTGCAACAGGCGGTGATCGAGGCGCTCGACGCCGGCGAGGAGTCCGGCCTGCGCGCCCGCCTGCGTGCCCGCGCGCTGCTGCCTTCCGGCGCGCTGGGCGAACGCCAGTTCGAAACCCTGCTCGCGGAAATCCGTCCGTTCGCGCAGGCGCGCCGCGACTGGCTGGCGAACGACGTCGTCGCCTCCGAGCGCTATGAAGTCCGCATTGACGATGTGCAGCTGCACGGTCGCGTCGCCGACGTGCATCCGCGCGGACTGGTGCGGATGCGCGCGGACCCGATCAATGGCAACGCCGCGCTGCGCTGGGGCCTGGATTGGCTGCTCGCCAACGCGGCCGGCGCGCGACTGCCGCTGGTGCAGTTCCATGACGGCGGCGATGGTCCGGGTCCGTACGTGATCGACGCGCCGGACGAGGCACAGGCGCGCGATGCGCTGCGGCAACTGCTTTCCCTGCACGCCCGGGGCCTGCGCGAACCGCTGTGGTTCGCGCCCTATACCGGCTGGGACATCTGGAACGCCGATCCGGAGAAGCGTCGCGGCGTCGCCTGGAAGCGCTGGCACGGCGACGGCAACGGCGGCTGGCCCGAAGGGGAGGGCGAGGCGATCCGGCTCGCACTGCGCGGTCGGGACCCGTTCGCCAACGAAGCCGACTACCGCCAGCTGGAAGACACCAGCCTGGTGATCTACGACCTCGTGCGGCGCGGCCATGCGCGCGATCGCGACGTCGGCGAAGGAGACGCCGCATGAGCGCGACCATGCCTGCGGCCAATGCCTACCTGACCCGCGCGCTCGATGGCGTGCAGCTGATCGAAGCCAGCGCCGGCACCGGCAAGACCTACACGCTCGCCACCCTGTTCACCCGCCTGATCGTCGAACAGCGCCTGCGCATGGGCCAGGTGCTGGCGGTGACCTACACCGAGGCCGCCACCCAGGAACTGCGCAAGCGCATCCGCGAACGCCTGTCGCTGGCCGCCGGCCTCGTCGGCACGCTCGCCGGCAACGACGACAGCCACGAGGCCGCGCTGACCCGCGGCATTCTCCAGCGCCAGCTCGAACGCGGCGAGGAAACTCCCGACCAGTTGTCCCGCCGCCTGCGCATCGCGGCGGAGGAAACCGATCTGGCCGCGATCTTCACCATCCACGGTTTCTGCGCACGCGTGCTGCGCGAGCACGCGCTGGAAACCGGGCAGGGCTTCGACGCGTTCGAACTGCTTGGCAACGCGCGCGACCTGTATGCCGAGGTGGCCGCGGATCTGTGGCGCATGCACGCGGCCGATCCGGCGGACGCCGACGCGCTGATGGGCCTGTGGAACGGACCGGACGCGCTGGCGGGGGACTTGCCGGCGCTATGCGGACCGTTGCCGCTGTATCCGCAGGTGCCGTCCGATACCGATCCGCGGGCGCAGGCTGAAACACAGGCCGTGCGCGCGGCCCGTGCCGCGAATCTGATCGAGGCCATCGCCAACCATCAGGCCGATGCGCGCGCGGCGATCGCCGCGGCGTTCGACAACAAGGTGTTCGATGGCCGGCGCGCGCGGCGGCCGAGCTTCGACAAGGCGTTCGAGGAACTCCAGGCGGGCACGCGGCTGGGCGACTGGCCACGCACTGACAAGACCCACGTGCAGAAGCTGTTGCCGGACGCGTTGGCCGGCTTCTGCAAGGAAGGGCAGGGTGCCGGCGCGCCGGCATCGCCGCTGTTCGACGCCTTGCGCGATTGGTGCGAAGCCGATACGGCCTGGCAGCGGGTGCAACTGCTGCAACGCACGGCCCTGCTGCACCACCTGCGCGCCGAGGCGCGCCAGCGCCTGGATGCGCTCAAGCGGCTGCGCCGCGTGCGCACCTACGACGATCTGATCGAAGGCGTCGCCGAAGCGCTGGAAGGTCCGCACCGGCAGGCGCTGGTGGCGCGGTTGCGCGCGCAGTACCGGGTCGCGCTGGTGGATGAATTCCAGGACACCGACGAGCGCCAATGGCGGATCTTCGCGCGGGTGTTCGGCGACTCGGACGAGGTGCGCGCGATCGGCGACGTACCGGCGCTATTCCTGATTGGCGATCCCAAGCAGGCCATCTACGGTTTCCGCGGCGGCGACGTGGCCACCTACCTGCTCGCGCGTGGCGAAGCCGACGAGGCGCCGCGGCTGGATCACAACTTCCGCTCGCGCCCCGGCGTGCTGCGCGCCGTCCAGGCGCTGTACGACGGCGCGCGGGAGGCGGGGCAGGACGCCTTTCTCCATCCCGGCATCCAGTTCGAACCCGTGCATGCCGGCGGCAAGCGCGGTGACGCCGACTATCTGCGCGATGGCGAACCGGCGCCCGCGTTGACCCTGCGCCTGCTGCGTCAGGCGGATGGCCAGCCGCTCGGCGCCGACGGCTCGCGCGACGCCGCCACCGCCGCCTGCGTGGCCGAGATCCATCGCGTATTGAACGACGCGCGCGAAGGCCGCGCGCTGCTCGACGGCCGTCCGGTGCGTCCCGGCGACATCGCCGTGCTGGTGCGCAACCACCGCGACGCCACCCGCATGCAGCAGGCGCTCGCCCGCGCCGGCGTGCCCGCCGTCGCCGCCGGCAAGCAGAGCCTGTTCGAGACCACCGAAGCCGGTGAACTGCGCACCCTGCTGCTGGCGCTGCTGCAACCGGCCGACAGCGGTCGCCTGCGTGCCGCGTTGTCCACCGTGCTGCTGGGTGAGGACGCCCACGCGATCGCCGCGCTGGAAACCGAAGGCGACGCGCAGCGGCACCACCAGGCCCGCCTGCTGCACTGGCGCGAGCGCTGGCAGCGCAGCGGTCCGTTCGCGCTGGTGTCCGATCTGTGCGCCGAACAGGCCGAACGCCTGCTTGGCCTGATCGACGGCGAGCGCCGCATGACCAACTACCTGCAGTTGGGCGAACAGTTGCAGGAAGCCGCCGCGCACACGCTCGGCCTGCACGGCCTGCTTGACTGGCTACAGGCGCGCATTGCCAACGCCGATCCCGACGACGAGACCCAGCTGCTGCGACTGGAATCGGACGCGCTCCGCGTGCAGATCGTCACCCTGCACAAGAGCAAGGGCCTGGAGTACCCGCTGGTCTATCTGCCCTTCACCGGCATCGGCACGCGCCGTCCGGACAGTGGCCGCTACCGCGTGCTGCACGAAGGCGGCCGCCGCGTGTTGCGCTGGCGCATCGACAAGGAGGATCCGGCGTGGAAGGCCGCCGGCGACGCGGCTTCCGGCGATGGCCAGGCCGAGGACGCACGCCTGCTCTATGTCGGCCTCACCCGCGCCGAGCATGCGCTGTGGATCGCGGCGGGCGACATCACCGACTTCGCCAGGAGTCGCCTCGCGCCGCTGCTGGCCGGCGCCGAATCGCTGCGCGGGCACGCCGATGTCCGCATCGTCGAAGGCCCGGCCGAACCGCCGCCGCCGCGCCTGCCCGCCGAACACGACGCAGGCGTGGCGCCCGCGCGCGTCGCCCGCCGCCGTATCGCCGCCGACTGGTGGGTCTACAGCTTCACCCAGCTCGCCCACGCCGAATCCGGCGCCGACCCGCTTGCCGCCGCCACCCAGGCTGACCCCGGCGGCGAGGACGAAACCCGCGTGGCCGACGTCGACGAATCCGGCGCCGAAACCGCCGCTTCCGTCTTCACCGCCGATCCGCGTTTCGCCGGCAGCCACTTCGGCGTGGTCATGCACGCCGCGCTGGAAGACGCCGACTTCGCTGCCTGGCGCGACTGGCGACCCGGCGACGATGCGCCCGCCGGACAGGACCGAATCATCGCCGACGCCCTGCGCGCGGGTGGCTATGCCGAAGCCGATGTCGCCGACGGCCTCGCCGTGCTGGTGCCGCTGATCGGCCATACCCTGGGCACGGTGATGCCCGAAGGCGGTCGCCTGGCCGACCTGCCGCCGGACATGCGCCGCGCGGAAATCGAATTCCATTTCGCCATGACCTCCACGCCGGTCACCGCGCTGCTCGCGTTGCTGCACGAGCATGGCGTGCTGCGCCAGCGGCACGCGTTCGGCCTGCGCCAGCGGCTGGAAGGCCTGATGACCGGCCTGATCGATCTGACCTATTGCCAGGACGGACGCTGGTACGTGCTGGACTACAAGTCCAACCAGTTGCCCGGCTACGACGCCGCGTCGATGCAGCAGGCGATGGCGCACAGCGAATACGACCTGCAGGCGCTGATCTACACGCTGGCCCTGCACCGGTGGCTGCGTTTCCGGCTGGGCGAGGCCTATGACTATGCACGCGACTTCGGCGGCGTGCGCTACCTGTTCTGCCGCGGCATGGATCTCACCCGGGATCCCTCGCCCGGCGTCCACGCCCAACGCTTCGCCCCCGAACTCGTCCATGCACTCGATGCCTTGTTCGCCGGCTCCGTTCCATCGTCCCGCGATCTGCCCCCTCCCCCGCAAGCGGGGGAGGGCCGGGGTGGGGGCAACCGCCAAGGTAATCGCGCATGAACACCCACAACCTCCTCGCCAACCTTTGGCAAGCCGGCCACCTGCGCACCCTCGATCACGCGCTCGCCCAGAGCCTGCGCCGTCTCGATCGCGATACTCCCGACGACGTCCTCGCCGCCACCGCGCTCGCCTCGCTCGCCGTCTCCAAGGGCCATGCCGGGCTATTGCTCGCGCAGCCGCAGGCACTGCTGGAGACGGATGCCGATATCGCTTGGCCGGCAGCGGACACGTGGGCTTCGCAACTGGCGGCGTCGCGCTGGGTTGCTACCCCGGATGATCCGGTTGCTGTTTCCGATCCGCATGCGCCGCTGGTGCTGGAGCGGGGACTGCTCTACCTGCGTCGTTATCGCGAATACGAACGCCAACTGGCGGAGGGTCTGCGGCGTCTCGCGGCGCATCGAGTTGATGCGGGAGAAGTGTCCGCGCTTGATGCGTTGTTTGTTCGGCTGTTTCCGGGTGCCCCCATCCCAGCCCGGCCCGGCCCGGCGCAGCACGCCGGGCGTTCGGATCATCCGCGCGGCAGTGCCGCGCAAACGGATGCTCCTCACTCCCCGCACGCGGGGGAAGGGCTCAAGGTAGAGAAGAATCAGACACTTCCTCTATTCGCGGAGGAGCAATTCGGTGCTGAACCCAACAAACCCCTTACCGCGCCTGCGGGGGAAGGTGCCCGAAGGGCGGATGGGGGCAACACGACCATCGATCACCAGGCACTGGCCGCCACCCTCGCCCTCCATCACAGCCTCCTGCTCGTCACCGGCGGCCCCGGCACCGGCAAGACCACCACCACCGCGCGCCTGCTGGTGCTGCTCGCGGCACAGGCGCGCGATGTCGGCCACCCGCCGCCGCGCATCGCCCTGGCCGCGCCGACCGGACGCGCCGCCGAGCGCATGGCCGAAAGCGTGCGCCATGCCATCCAGGCACTGGCCGCCGCCGGCATCGACGGCGATCTGCTTTCCGCATTGCCCACCACCGGCACCACCCTGCATCGCCTGCTCGGCACGATTCCCGACTCGCCGCGCTTCCGCCACGACGCCGATCATCCCTTGCCGTTCGACGTCGTGGTCGTGGACGAAGCCTCCATGGTCGATCTGCCACTGATGGCCAAGCTGGTCGACGCCATCCCCGGCGGTTCACGGCTGGCGCTGCTGGGCGATCCGGATCAGCTGCCCTCGGTGGAGGCGGGCGACGTCCTGTCCGCCATCCTCGCCGCCGCCATCGACGGGATCGCCCATCGTCCCGGCGAAGGCAGCGACCCGCACCCGGGCACGCAGGAAACCTTTTCCGGCATCCGCGTCCATCTCCAGCGTGGCTGGCGCCAGAGCGAGTCGCTGCAACTCGCTCCCCTCGCCGACGCCGTGCGCGCAGGTGACGCCGACACCACGCTCGCCCTGCTGCGCGCCGGCGAACTGTCCAGCGTCCACTTCCACGAAAACCTCGCCGACCCGCTGCAAACCCAGCAGGATGCCTTGCTCGCCCACTGGCAAGCGTTGGCGACCGCGACCACGCCCGCACAGGCGCTGGCACTCTCCAGCCGCCTGCGCATCCTCACCGCCGTGCGCGAAGGCCCGCAGGGCGCGCGCACGCTCAATGCGCGCATCGAACGCCTGCTGCTGGAAAGCCAGGGCGCCGGCCTGCCCCGCGCCGCCGGGCAGGGCCACTTCCACGGCCAACTGCTCATCGTCACCGAGAACAGCTACCGCCACCGCCTGTTCAATGGCGATATCGGCATCTGCCTGAGGGACGAACAGGGCGCGCTCGCCGCCTGGTTCCCCGGCGACGACCCGGCCCAGCCACGCGCCTTCCATCCCGCCGCCCTGCCCGCGCACGAATCCGCTTTCGCCATGACCGTGCACAAGGCCCAGGGCTCGGAATTCGACACCGTCTGGCTGCTGCTCCCCGCCCGCACCAACCGCGTGCTCTCGCGCGAACTGATCTACACCGGACTCACCCGCGCCCGCCGCGAACTGCACGTGGCCGGTGGCGAAGCGGTTATCCGCGAAGCACTGGCGAGGCACGCGAGCCGGTGGTCGGGGTTGGGGTGGCGGTTGGCTTCGACTTGATCGGGGCTGTCACCGGCTTGCCCGGATGGCATCCTTGCCATGCAGTCCGCATGCACCCACACCCCATCATCCGAGGAAATCCCGATGCGCCTAGAAAAGCTCTTCGCGATGAAGTTCTCCAGCGTGTATCCGCTGTACATCAAGAAAGTGGAATCCAAGGGGCGATCGCAAGAGGAGCTCGACCAGGTCATCCGCTGGCTCACCGGCTACAGCGAGGCCGGCCTGCGCAAGCAGATCGAATCCGACGCCAGTCTCGAATCCTTCTTCGCGCAGGCGCCGCAACTGAATCCCAACGTCTCGCTGATCACCGGCGTGGTGTGTGGCATCCGGGTGGAGGAGGTCGAGGATCCGCTGATGCGGAAAATCCGCTACCTGGACAAGCTGGTCGATGAATTGGCGAAGGGCAAGGCGATGGAGAAGATCCTGCGCAAATAGGGAATGTCCCGCACGATCACTCGTCCGCGACGCGCTCCAGATCCGTCCAGAACGGGAACATGTTCATGTTCTCGGAAGTCTTGCGCCAGGCGACGATTTCGCCGTCGATCCGGTTGCCGCGCAGCTTCAATGCCAATGCCAGATCCATCAGCCCTTCGCGGCGGGTATCCGGGCTGCCGACATCGCCCTTGACCTCGCCCGACACCAGCCCGTCGATCAGGCCGAAATCGGCAATCGGATTGGCCGGGCCGTCGCCGACCGCCAGCGTCGCCTTGCCGGCATCCGCAATGACCATCACGATCGGCACGCGCCGGCCCTGCGCCAGCAGCGTCCCGCGCCAGGTGCCGCGATAGTCCTTCACCGGCTGCAAGGGCAGCAGCGGCGCGTTCGCCGGCCGGGGCAGGCGGGTCCAGCCGGGCACGACTGTTTTCAGCAGGCGGTCGCGCACGTCGTCGATGAAGTTCTTCTCGCCGCGCCGGTTGCTGAGCACGATCACCGCGGCGTTGGCCGAAGGCACCAGCACGAACTCCGCCTTGACGCCCGCCTGTCCGCCACCGTGATGCAGCACGCCGATCTGTCCGGGCTCGTTGTAGATCTCCCAACCCATCCCGTAGTGGAAGTGCGGCGCGACCTGCGTGGCCGGACGATGCAGCTCGTCCAGTTGCGCCTGGCCCAGAATCTTCGCGGAAGCGTCCAGCCCCTCGCCGCCCAGGTGCAGCATCGCGAACCGCGCCAGATCGTGCGCGCTGGCGTACAGTTCGCCGGAACCCGGCGTGCCGGTCAGGTAAAACGGCAGCGGCTTGCCGTCGTCGGTGTAGCGCACGGCCATCTCCGCGCGGCGCGACAGATCGGTGTCGAAGAAGCTGTCCTTCATGCCGAGCGGCCGCAGGATGCGATCGCGCAGGAAGGCGCCGAGCTCCTGTTCCGATTGGCGCGCGACGATCTCGCCCAGGATGCCCATCGCCACGTTGGAATACTCGTAGCGCTCGCCGACCGGCGCGATCAGGTGGCCATAGTCGCGGATCAGTTCCGGCATGGTCGGTTGCCTGGCGACGCCGCCCTCGGGATACATCGAGAAGAACGTCGGCAAGCCCGACGAATGCGTCGCCAGCCGGCGCACGGTGGCCTCGCGCGAAGGCCCGTTTGCGTCGACGATCTTTTCCACGCCCAGGTAGTCATTGGCTGGGCGATCCAGATCCAGCTTGCCTTCGGTCGCCAGCATCATCACTGCCTGGGTGGTGAACGGCTTGGTGGTCGAGGCCACCGAGAACGCCGTGTGCGCCGTCGCCGGCCGGCGCGCTTCGCGATCGGCCCAGCCGAAGCCCTGCTCCCAGATAATCCGGCCGTCCTTGACCACCGCCATCGAAATACCAGTGAGCCGGTCGGCCGCGACTTCCTTCTCGACATCCGCCTGGATCGCCGCATACGGTTCCGGCGGCTCCGCGGCGGTGGCCGCGAACAGGGCGGACAGCCACAGGGCGGAACCGAGCAATATGCAAAGCAGGCGGAGCTTGCGCGCTGGACTCATGTGCCCTTTCCTCGCCGGGATTGCCCAATGGGATGCGCGAACCAGGCGTGCGGTTTAACCCGCCTTGCACCTCCCGGCACGCCGAAGCGGACTCAACCATGCAATCGCGCCCTGTAGGAGCGACGTAAGTCGCGACCACGTTACGCCCCGAGGCCTTCAATCAGTCAGATATCCATCTTCGAACAGGCAATGGCAGTCGTTGAGCACAATATACGAAACATATATACTTCGTATAATCCAACCACTGGAAAGACCCATGGGCATAGTCAACATCGACGACGACCTCCACGACCAGATTCGTCGTGCCTGCACCGTGACCAGCCGCTCCATCAACGCGCAGGCCAACTTCTGGATCAAGGTCGGCATGCTCTGCGAAATGAATCCGGAACTGAGTTTCCAGGACATCGTCGCCAACGAATTGCGCGCGGCCGGCGTGCGACCGCAAACCCTGCGCCCGGGCCGCACGTGATCAAGAGCACCGCCGAAATCGCGTTGATGGCGGAAGCCGGATCGCTGCTGGCCAAGGTGTTCGACGCGCTGGGTCGTATGGATCTGGAAGGGCGGAATACGCTGGACATCAATGATTTCGTCGAGCGCATGATCGTCGGCGAACTTAAAGCGCGGCCCGCCAGCAAGGGACAGTACGGATTTCCGTATGTGCTCAACGCCTCCATCGACGACGTCGTCTGCCATGGCATGCCGTCGAAGGACGACGTGCTGCGCGGCGGCCAGATCGTCAACCTGGATATCACCCTGGAAAAGAACGGCTACATCGCCGACTCCAGCACCACCTATCTGGTGGGGGAGGTCGCCTATCCGGCGCGCAGGCTGGTGGCCACCGCCTACCGCGCCATGTGGCAGGGCATCGCGGCGGTGCGTCCGGGCGCGCGCCTGGGTGACATCGGCCACGCCATCGCCCACTACGCGCGCGCGCTTGGCTACAGCGTCGTGAAGGAATATTGCGGCCATGGCATCGGCCGCGAAATGCACGAGGACCCACAGGTGCTCCACTACGGCACGCCGGGCACCGGGCTGGAACTGGAAGAGGGCATGGTGTTCACCATCGAGCCCATGCTCAACGCCGGCCGGGCGGCGATCCGCTCCCATCCGGATGAATGGCCGGTCTACACCCGCGACGGCAAGTTGTCAGCGCAGTTCGAGCACACCGTGGCGGTGACCCGGACCGGCGTGCGGGTGTTGACGCTGCGGGACGGAGAGAAGCCGCTCTGCGAACTCGGTTGAACCGTCATTGCGTCCAAAAATCCTGTAGGAGCGACGTCAGTCGCGACCACGGATTGCCATGCGCGTCGCGACTGACGTCGCTCCTACAGGGTCGGCCGCGCGTGGACATGCCACCGGAGTGATTGGACGACTCACTCGTCGTTCGATATCGCGCCTCACCCCGCCTGCGAAGCCTCGAACACCGCCAACTGCGCCGCGAACGCCCGCTTATACGCTTGCCTCGCTTCCCCTCGCGCCACATAGGCGGCGAGGTTCGGATACTCGTCCACCAAATTCGAACTGCGCAGCCTTTGCAGCACCGAAATCATCAGCAGGTCACCTGCGCTGAAGGCACCATCCAGCCAGTCGGCGTCGCCCAGGCGCGCGGAGAGCTGGGCCAGCCGGGTCCGGACCCGCTGCTCGATCATGGCAATGCGCGGTTCGAACCAGGGCTCGCCGCTCTCGAAGATCCTCATCATGGCGTGCTCGACGATGGGCGGCTCCATCGTGCTGACCGCGGTGAACATCCAGGTGATCGCGCGTGCACGGCCATTGGAGTCTTCGGGAAACAAGCCGGCGTGGCGCTCCGCGATGTGGAGCACGATGGCGCCCGAGTCGAACAGCGTCAGGTCGCCTTCCTCATAGGTAGGAATCTGGCCGAAGGGCTGCAGCGCCAGGTGCCCGGGTTGCTTGAGCGCGGCGAAGGACAATAGCCGCACATCGTAGGGTTGCCCGGCTTCCTCCAATGCCCAGCGCACGCGCACGTCGCGTGACAGGCCCTTGCCGCGATCCGGCGAGCTTTCGAAGGCGGTGATGGTGGGGCTCATGGCGGGTCTCCTGATGATGGGAAGGGCGCTGCCGCGCCGCCTTCTCTGGATAGACGAACGACCTGGCCGGAAATCGACAGGCCGCCAGAACCGGCGGTTTGTCCAACCCGTGACTGCATAAGTAGTATGGGGGGACCCCGGAACCTTCATTGGATGGCGGTCGCACATGGTCTACCCGCATTCGATCCTGTCCCCCCGGAATCTGGAGACGGTCAGATTGCACCTGGAATCTTCGGGATTCGCGGTCGTCCTCCATTGGCATCTTTTCGGTGCGAGCCATCCGACCCCGCTGGCTTTCAGCGACTTTGAGACTTTCCGTGACTATCTGGCGTCAGCAACCAAGCCAGGTGATGCCATCGACGTTTGGCCGTTTCCCAGGGAGGAAGGGCAACGAATCGCTTTCGGAAAGATCCCCGAAACCGACGGGAGAGTCGAACAGGGCGGTGCCTACTGATGCATCTTGATATCAGGACCCTGAGGGAAGCCCTCGCCCTACCCATTGCCACCTTCAGCTGCTCGGCCATGGCGGCGTGCCTGCTGGCCGCGCTGGCGTGGGGTGCCGGGCCGCACGCGCCTCTTATCCGGGGCGATTTCGGCGTCATGGTCTTTCTCGCTTTCGCCGTTTGCCTCCCCTACGTCGTGATCGTCGGTCTTCCGGTGGGCCTGTTCCTTGTCCACAAACGCATGTTCAGAGCCGTCCCCGCGTTCGTGGCGGGTGCCATTGCGGCCAGCCCGCTGCCGCTGATCTTGCTGGCGTCCGCATTTTGGGGCTCAATCTCGGCCGGCGAGGTGGGCATTGCATTTGCTTTTCTTCTTGTTGCGTCGCTGGTGGGCGGGTTCTCCGGGCTGGCGTTCTACTGGACGCACCGGTTCATGAGCCCTGAGCATCAACTCAATCCGGCACCCATTCGCTTGTCGGGTCAATCCAGGAGTTGAGCGGCATGAGGAAGTTTCATGTTTCAGTGTTGGTCATGTCATTCGCATGTGTGCCCCTTGCGCCCGCGCAGGCGGATGATCAGGTCGCGCCGCTGCAATGCGACATAGGCCCGCTCCAAAGGACCTATGGTGGGACCGAATGGGTCGTGTACGCCTGCTCCGACAAGAAGACGGTGGTGATCTACACGGATTCTTCCAATCCTGGAAAAGATTTCTTTTTCATGTTCACGCCGAAAGATGGTCAGTTGCAGCTCTACGGCGAAGGCAATGGAGACAAGAAGTACACCGCTGCTGCTTTTGATGAGCTCAAGTCCATGACACAGGATGACGTCGATGCTCTGATCAAGGAGACAGGGACCACCATGCCCCCGCCTGCATCGGGCAACTAGGCAGTGCTCGATACCTTATTGGAGGGGGATTTCTTCATCGAATGGCGTGCTCCCCTCACCCCAACGCATCCCGCCAGTTGAGCCACCACGCCTTGGGCGGGCGCGGAATCTGTTCCCACCATAGATTCATGGCGTGCACGCTGCCGTGCCGCCAGGCTTTGCGGTGATTGGGATCCGGAACCGGTCCATCGAACATCGTGGCGAGTCTCGGGTAGATAGGGCCGGACGCGAGTGCCGGATAGCGGGTGAGCAGGGTGAGCAGGGTAAAGCGGTCGGATGCGGTGGCCGTCTGGGCGACGACCGCCTCGATGTCGGATGCGCGGTTTCCCTCCGACATCGCCAGGTCCAGGTGCTCGACCGCGCGCCGGAACCCGACCGTCGCCGAAGTCGCAAGCGGAATGCCACTGCGCTGTTCGTTGAAGCCGAGCGTCGAGCCCGCCGGCACCAGCGTCTCCTGTCCGTTTACCCGATGCATGATCCAGCCGCTGGTGACGTGGATGGTTCCTTCGCCCCGCGCGTTGCGGCTCATGTCGAACTCGCAGCCCAGATCGACGGTTTCGCTGGCGCCCGCCGCGATGCCGAAATAGCCTGGCGGCGCCCAGATGCGTGCACGCACGCGGCCTTCCAGCAGGTCGAGGCGATGGTGTCCGCTGCGCGTGTCCGAGAGCGTGATCCGCGTGCCTGGAAGAATCTCCATCCGGCCGATGCGCGCGACCCGGATCGTCGCCGACTGATTGGCGGCAGTCGCCAACGTCTGGCCCACCGCCCACGTCTGCGGCAAGGTACGCACGTCCGTTTCGACCGCCCACTGCCGGTGATCGCTCCATTGCAAGCGCCACGGCAGCCAGGTCGCGATGCCGATCGCGCATGCGGCCAGCGTCGCGGCAACGGCGAAGACGATACGGCGCCCGCGCCCGCCCACCCGCGAGGGACGCGACTTCGACCAGACCACATCGGTCCTGGGCACATGGCGATACGCGCCCAGCGCCGATGCCAGGCGTTCGAGATCCGGATCGCCGGGCAGATCCGGATCCCACAGCGGATCGGGTTTCTCAGTCATCGCTCATCTCCTCTTGCCGGGACGCGATGCCCAGCGCGTCGCGCAGCCGGCCCATGCCGCGATGAAGATTCACCCGCACCGACTGCGGCGTCAGTCCGGTGAGCTGCGCGATCTCAGGGCCGCTCAAGCCTTCGACCAACCGCAGGATCAGCGTCTCGCGATAGGCTTCGGGCAGCTGCCGGATTGCGCGCAAGGCCTCGCTCGCCTGTGCCATCGATTCGGGTCCGGATCCCGGCCAGGCCGGTTCGTCCGCATCCGCCAGTTCCCGTTCCTCGACGGTCGCCGCCGGTCGGGTGCGGCGCGCGATCATCGCGATCCACGGCCCGAAGCGTTCCGGCTCGCGCAGCTGGTCCAGCTTGCCGAAGGCGATGGCGAAGGTTTCCTGGGTCAGCTCTTCCGCCCGCGCACGCGAGGTCATGCCCAGATGGATGGCGTGCACCAGCGGCGCGAAACCGCGATACAGCCAGGCGAATGCCGCCTGCGACCCGCGCTGGGCCGCGTGTACTTGCCGGGCGATGTCCTGGGGCGGTGTCGCGGCCTTCATGTCCTGGCGAATCCGGAGAACCTGGAAGTAGAGGAGACCCGCGGCCAAAGCGTTAACACGACGGACGGGGTTAACTCCGCCACGGGAAACGCGCTCTTCATCGGCGAACCCACCCGGAGCGCACCCATGCCCCACCCGCTGCCCCCCATCTTGAGCCTTGCCGTGGACGCCGCGCGAGTCTCGGCCCTGTTTCTCCTGCTGGCCACCTGTGGCCGGGCCGATGCCGGCACCACGCCGGTGGTCGGGCTGCCCTGCGAAGACTGCGACGTGCCCCTGATCGGCCTGCCCGCCGCGCCGCCGTCGCAAGCACGACTGGCGCCCGAAACCGAACCCGGCGAACGACTGCGCCTGGGCGGGCGAGTGACCGACGCGCAGGGGCGGCCGCGCCCGGGCGTGATCGTGTACGCGCACCAGACCAACCGGCAGGGCGTTTATCCGGGCGAGAAATCGGAAACGGATCCCGGCATCCGCGCCCACGGCCGGCTGCGTGCCTGGGCCACCACCGGTGCCGACGGCCGCTACACCTTCCTCACCATCCGCCCCGGCAGCTATCCGGGCACGCGGATGCCGCAGCACATCCACCTGTACGTCATCGAGACCGGCTGCGCGCTGTACTACATCGACGACGTGCTGTTCCGCGACGACCCGCACCTCACCCCCGCCGTGGCGCGCAAGATGGATCGGGGACGCGGCGGTTCCGGCATCGTCACGCCGGAGCGGGTCGCGGACGGATGGCAGGCAACCCGCGACATCGTGCTTGGCCGCAACATTCCCGGTTATCCGGGCTGTACCCCGTGAAAGCCCAGACGCCCGGGCGATATCCGCTCGCGCTGCGGCTGCTGCACTGGCTGCTCGCGCTGCTGCTGCTGGCGCAGGTGATGCTCGGATTCGCGGCCGAGCACTGGACGCCGCGCGCGATCTCCGACGCGCTGTTCCCGCCCCACTTCAAACTGGGCGTCCTCATCCTGTGCCTGATGATCCTGCGCCTCGGCCTGCGCCTGCGCTTGCCGGTGCCCGCCGACGCCAGCGATGCCCCACGCTGGCACCGCCGAATCCGATCCTGCGTCCACGCACTGATCTACCTGCTGGTACTCGCGCTGCCGATCAGCGGCCACGTCATCTGGGTATGGATGGGCGCGGATCGCACCCTGATCGGCGGACTCCAGCTGCCCGCGTTCTTCGTTCCGCCGCACGACAACGAAACCGGGCGCGTCTTCGCCTGGTACGTGCACGTCTACGGCGCCTGGACCCTGTCGGCGCTGGTCGGCCTGCATGTGGCCGCGGCGGTGCTCCGCCAATGGCGGCGGAAGGATGGCTATATCGCCCGGCGCATGGGATTCGGCCGCGTCAGGCCGGCCTGAGAGAGCGTTCCAGGCCGGGCCCCGCAACGGCGCCCGGCGCCAAATGGCGCCTCCGCCAGGACTTCGCTATCGTGGTGGTTACCGCCGTGCGGCGGGAGGGGTCAGGGATTCGGGGAGGCAGGATGCAAGCTCGTCATTGGATGTGCCTGACGGTCATCGTCGCGGCGCTGGGGTTGGTCGGATTTGGGGGCAAGTCGCGGCCTGCGATACCAATGCTCACTCCCGTGCAGATCCAGTACCTCGACGAGCCACTGAGCGTGATGCAATTACCCGCCGACACCGTGCGAGTGCCGGATAGCCAGATGATCGTGGCTGGTCCCCACTACTCCGCCGGATCGATGCTGCTTGGCGGTGCCCTGGGAGCGCTCGTCGACATGGCGCGGAGCAATCGCGAGTCGCAGCGCCTGATGAAAGAAAATCCGGAGGTCGCACTGCATTTTCAACTGAATGAGCGGGCGCGAGAAATTACCCGGGCGCGACTGGCGCAGATGCCACCGGGCAAGGTCAACACATTCGCCGCTGACGGCACCTCGCGCCTTGAGGTGCGAGTGATGGTGGTTCTCAATTTCACTCATGACAATGCTTACGCACGGCCCTACGTCTGGCTCAAAGCAGGCCTGGTTCCGGCAGGGATAAATCACGCGACCTGGCAGACCAATTACTTTGCATCCTGGGGACCGGCCCGGCCGATGCAGGGTGAGGACGGCTGGTCGGCGCAGGGCGGAGAAGAACTCCGCCGCACCGTGGATATCGCATTGCAGGAGGCCATCCACGTAATGCTGGCGGATGTGTCCCAGCCATTTCCCCGCGAGGCATCCACAATCCAGATCATCAAGATGGACTACCCGTACGAGCGCGAGGCCATGAACTCCAAGGTCTATCGCCTGGGTGAGGACGAGAAATTCGTGTACTTCATGCCCAAGGTGGGCGACACCTGGGGCAAGGCCGGCGTGCACGCGGTCGACAAGTACATGCTGGAGTACTACACCGGGACCGGCCGTTTCGCACCGAAGGCGGCGGAGCCGGTTGGACGTTCCGAGTGACCCCATTCCCGGCGTTCCGCCGGATCCATTGACCTCGAGGTTCGGATGATCAAGCCCGCATGCATGCTGATCCTGCTCCTGTTCACCGGAATGGCGCACGCCGGTGACGATTTCGACGCGCGTGTTGCCCGCGCCACCAAGGTGGAACGCTCATCGCCGGTTGGTCGCGAGTATCTGATGCAGGAGTTCATGCCGGAAACAGACGAGGCGTTCGAAAAGGCCCATGGCGATTGCTCCAGCCAGGGACAGAAAGGAACAACGGAGAAGTTCACCACGGTGTTCGACATCGATGCCACGGGCAACATCGTCAATGTCGCCGTCGCGGAAAAGGAACAGAGCAACTACACCCGGTGCTACGCGGAGCGCATCACGAAGATAAAAGCCCCGCCGCCGCCGGAGTCATTCGCCAAGAAGGGTTTCCCCGTCGTGATTCAGGGGACTTACCAGATTCGTTGAATCCCTCCATCGGCAGGACGTCTATTGCCACTGGCAGGAAGCAGCACCGGCAGCGTCACCACAAGCCCCAAGCCGAGCCCGCTATCCCCACCGGCAGTGCCGTTCCACCCGCATGCCTGGCTTCGCCGCCTTCGCCAGGCATTTGTCGGGAGCCGTGACTTACGGCGCTTGAGCCGGGAGCGGTAATCCTTCCCAATCGTGCCTGCTGAAGCGGAGGCATGGGACATGAAGCAGACCAGGTTTCTGATGGCCGCGTCACTCCTCGTGGCCATCGCGGCATCGCCCGCGGCGGAGAACGAAGACACACAGGTCCGCGCCGCCGACACGCAGTTCTGGAAGGCCTACAACGCCTGCGACATGAAGGAGATGGGCCGCCTGCTCACGGCCGATGTCGAGTTCTACCACGACAAGACCGGCCTGACGGTTTCACGCGAGGCCTTGATTGACTCGCTGCGAAAGGGTGTGTGTGGCAATCCACAGATGCGGGTGCGGCGCGAAGTCGTGGATGAAAGCCTGGTGTTCCATCCCCTCAAGGACGGCTATGCCATCCTCTCCGGCAAGCACCGCTTTTACGCGCAGGAAGCGGGAAAGCCCGAGTATCTGGACGGGCAGGCCGAATTCACCACCGTCTGGAAGTTCGCCGACGGCCAATGGCGCATGCATCGCGTCCTGAGCTACGGCCATGGTCCGGTCCCCTACACGCCGCCATCCGTCACCTTCGCACTCGACCCCTCGACGCTCGCCACGTGCGCGGGCCGCTATCGCTCGGCACGGATTGGCGACATCCTCGTTTCCGTCGACGGCGACCATCTCAAGCTCACCGCCGGCGACTTCGTGGCCACGCTCTATCCGGAGACGAAAACCCGCTTCTTCGCCCGGGAGCGCGATCTGCGCTTTGAATTCGAAAGCGACGCGGCGGGCAGGGTGCGTACGCTGGCGGTGTTCGAGAACGGGGCGGTCAGTGAACGGGCCGAACGCGTCGAATCTGATTAGAGACGGTCATACCGGCTTGGCGGGAGGAGTTGTCCGAGCGATTCAACCTGCTGCCGGATACCCGGCGCCAGGTACCCGGCCGCCCCATGCTAAGGTCTGCCCACGACGCGCGGAGCATTGGGGACGTTACTCTGCGTGGCCCTAGGGAACAGGCTAAAAGGGGATGCCATGCACCACTGGATTCGCACCAAAGCGCTGCTGATCGCAGCCCTGCTCTGTATCGTGCCCATGTCCGCCCGGGCGATCACCTGGGCCAAGAGCGAGGTGCGCGATCCGGTCACGAACGAGCGCGTAAAGGTCCACCAACCTATGTCGTCCGGCAGCTACGTCTACAGCTGGCCGGAAAAGTCCGACCAGGTCTTCTGGCCATTCACCGACAGCAACTGGCTCTGGTTCAACCCGGCGTCCGGCTACATCGCCTTCGGAAACGACTTCGCGGAGCTGGATTCGGCCAAGCGAGCTGTCCTGAAGGACTGGCTCAAGGCCAACTTCGATCGGAATGCGCCGCCGCAGTCCCGGCAGGATCTACTGAAGTGGGCAGAGAAAGTCTATGCGGCCCGGGGAATGGACGATGACTTCTGGTGCCATTTCTTCCGTTTGATGGCGTTCGAAACCCGCGACGACGGCGAGACGAGCCTTGCGTATGCAAGGAAGGCGCTTCCCCTGCTCGAGAAGAGCCTGGCAGCGTCGGCTGACCCCGGTGAGACCCTGAAAAACCTGTACCTGCTCGGCGAGTACAACCGAAGGATCGGCCAGGACGACGACGCAAAGCGTTACCTGGAGCGACTCAATGCGCTTGAAGTTGACGGCGAGCTTTCCGGGTTCAAGCAATACCTGCAAGAAATCGCCAAAGAGCAACAGGCGCTCCCGCCCGGAGAATCGCACCGGGACAATACCTCCGACCACCCTGCGGCTGGACACGATTGACCGCTAGGTACGTGCGAAGAACCAAGGCTTCTGTATCCATACGATGAAAGACTTCTCGCTGTGGCTCGAGTTCGAACAGTACGCTGATGGCTATCCGGGGCCGGAGGATGATCCCGCTTGCGACTTCGGCAACATCCAAGTCCGGTTTGGGGAGTTGCGATATGCGGCGAACGTATGGACATTTGCATACTTGGACAAGGTTCGCTGCGAGGCCATGACAGGGAGCGAAGGCGCCACCCCTGTTCGATGGTTGTTGCCGCCTGATTTGCTGGTGGCCAACCTGGACCGCGAAACCATCAGCCTGGCCATTGATGAGTTGTTGGCGACAGACGGATTGCCTGAAAGCTGGCTGATACCAGATCCATGACTTGTTTCAGTAGCTTGGCCGTTCACCAAAAATCTTGACGCACGCCATAGACATGCGCCCACCGCGATCTCCCGATCTGATCGTCGAAATCACTCTCGTACCAAGCCTGGAAAGAGGAAGGGGCAGCGGGTGGCGACCGAACAATGACTTTGGGTTGCCGCACTACAACGATGCCCATATCGAATTTCCGGACGGGGTGCTGTATCCCGGTAAGACGGCGCGTGCGGAGTTGTGGCTGCTCGCACCGGAGCTGCAAATGGGAAGGTTGAAGCAAGGATTCAACTTCAGGCTGCACGAAGGCTCACAGCTTGTCGCAAATGGCGTGGTCGTCCAGGTAATTCGTGCGGATTTGCTCGCTGGCGGCTAAGCGCCTTCGCAGGCCCGATTCGGTCCGCATGCAGTGCACTACGGGGCGACGAAGCGGACTCGCCATCCGGTCGATGGCATTCCCATGAGAACAACTAATGCGTCGGACAAATTTTGGTCATTTGTACGCCAGAACATCCACGGGCAATGTCTTCGCCAAATCCAACAAGGAGGCGGCAAATTGAAGAGCGGACATGAGTTTCGTTGGGGGCTGCGGGTTGTCGCGGCGGTCATGGCGGTCGTGGCGCTGCCGGTCCTGGCACAGGACCCGCCGGAATGGACGGCGCCAGTCAAACCTTTCCATATCGCCGGCAACGTCTACTACGTCGGCACCCAGGGCCTCGCCGCCTATCTCATCAAATCGGATGAAGGCGCCATCCTGCTCGACGCCACGCTGGCGGAGAACGCCAGCCAGATCGAGCGCAACATCGAAAGCCTGGGCGTGCCCCTACGCGAGGTCAAACTGCTGCTCAGCGACCACGCCCATGCCGACCACGTCGGCGCCATGGCGCAGCTCAAGCGCGACACCGGCGCGCGCTTCCTCGCCAGCGAAGGCGACCGCTGGGCGCTGGAGAACGGCCGGAACGAGGGCGACAACAACTACGGCGTCATGCCCTTCGACCCCATCCCGGTGGACGAGGTCATCCGCGACGGCCAGCAGGTCCGCCTGGGCGACGTCGTCCTGACCGCCCACCTAACCCCCGGCCACACCCGCGGCTGCACCAGTTGGAGCATGACCGTGGACGACCGCGGCACCCCGCGCCAGGTGCTGTTCCTGTGCAGCATCACCGTGGCCGGCAACACCCTGGTTGGCAACCAGGCATACCCCGGCATCGCCGACGACTACCGCGCCACCTTCGCCAAGCTTGCCGCCACGCGCGCGGACATCGTGCTGACCAGCCATCCCGAGATGGCGGATGTGCTGGAGCGGGCGGCTAGGCATGATGCGGGGGAAGTGGATGCGTTTGTTGAACCCGGCCTGCTTTCCACGTTGGTGAAGGATTTCAGGGCGGCGTTCGAGGACGCGTTGAAGGAACAGGAAGGCGGGAAGCGACCTTGAGGGTGAAAGTGGTTCCGGTTTAGGGTTGAATCCTGGGTCAATCCCCGCGAATACCGCCACCTAGTTCTTACCAAGAGCACGCAGGAAGCTCTCAGGGTCATCAGGCGTGAGCATCAGGTCGAATCCGGCTGACGTAGGGACATAGACGATGTTCTTTCGACTTGTCAGGACCGCAAAGACCTTCTTGCTTCTGGGACCACTAAACCATCCCTGGCAGTAACCCGGGATGCCAATTCCATTGAGTCTCCATCCGGGACTCCTCTTCTCGGCAGGGGAGAGAATCGAAGCTCCGCCCACATCTACCTGTGCAAGGGGAAGCCGGATCTTGTAGAGGCCACCACCCGCAATCAGATGATCATCTGAGACGCATATCTTCGATACATGGAGCTGGAAAAAGGTGGCAAGGAAGATAAGTCCCGCGATGGAGAGCACGTAGATAGAGAAGCCACGGTCGTTCTGGTTGGCGATCAGCATCGCAACGGCCGTGGCGAATACGGCCAATGCGGTGATGGATTTCCAATTGAAGGTGTTGACGCTGAACATACGGGGCGTTCCAGCGCCCTCAGAGTCCGGTGGTTTTGATTGCATAGGTGCTCATTGCCTCAATGATGCGTTCAGACTGTTCGGGGCTCAGAGATAGAAGTCCACTGTTCTGCATGGCGGTCACCACCGCTGTCATTTCGGCGATCACCGCCTCCTGCATACCACGGACAAGGATCTCCCTGTCTCCAGACAAGATGGAAATCTTGCCAATGCGATCCATGTCTTCCCCCACGTGGGGGTCAAGCATTGCGACCATTGGTGGAGATATACCCACCTCCGGTGGAGATATCCCCAGCTCCGGCCCGTGGACACTGACCCAGGCCGTAACCACCGTGAATACCATCACCTCTGCCAACACGGTGATCAGGACGGCAGCAATTGCAACGACCAGGGCAAAGGTCGCAAGAGGGCCCGTCATATCCATGGAAAGGAGCTCGCTGGCGATCGACAGATCCTCTTCGGAAAGCGAATGCCTTTCATCGCCGAGCGCAAACAAGAGTGCCTCGCGTTGGGATGGCGTGTCCGAGAACCTTCGATTCATCATTGCCTGGATTTCTTGGCGTCTTGCATTGATTCCAGACTCGATTCTCCGCGTCAGATCGGCAGACTGGAAGCCGTTGAGAACACCGTTCTGCCTCAGCCTGGCCAGGAATCCGCTGTAGTCCTTTCTGCGGATGTAGTCCTTCGTTCCTGGATCGGAAAGACTCGTGAGTAGGCGAAACGATCCATTCGCCATTACGCGGTCCGAAGTATCCAGTCCATGTTCTTGCATGTAACCCACGGGATTGGCATGGAACCGGCTTGCGGCCTCTTCTGAATCGAAGATCCGAATCACAGCCGCACTGACTGACTGAATATCCTTCCAGAACTCCGGAGGTAGGCCGGAGCGGGATATGGGCAGCAAAAGCCTGTCGGAGGCGAGTCCGACAGAACGTGGCGCAACGCTCTCCGGAGTTCCATAGAGTCTGGTCTGGGCAACACCAACGGCTGGAATGGTCAGGAGTGTTGCTTTGACGAACTTCCTTCTTTTCAATTTCATGCTCCTGCTTTGGATGGCTTCTGCATGTCGAGCGTCCTATCCAGGATGAAGCGAGTCATGATCTCCTTGGCGAACAGGGGATACTGTTTGACTGCCTCTTCTTTCAGGAATGGCGTTCGATGGAGGACGGCGCATGCCTGGCACTGATGGACAACGCCCTGAAGGAATTCTTCCGCACGGGTGCCAGCAACGCGCTCGATGATCGTGTAAGGCCCGTCTACACTCAGCCAGTACTTCATGAAGTCTTGCGACTGGGACAGATAGTCATCCCTGATGTTGTCGCCGGTGTTTTTGCCTAGGCGTAATTCGGGAATGTGTTCCAACGTCAATCCACAGCATGCGGACAGATTGTCGTGCGGCGTAATGACGATGTTGTCGAAGACCTGCTTGCAACCCTTGCGCAAGCCCCGAACATCGGGTTCCTGCGCCCTTGCGGGCGCGTCGGCGTGGAACGGCATCCAGAAGTTGGAGATGACGGTCAGCTTCCCGCTTCTGACAAGATCTCCGATGCGGGGATCAGACATGAGAGCCGCGTGGCAGTCACTTTCGGCGGTATCGGTCTCGACGGTAATCAGCGTGCGGATGCCTGCTCCGACGGCGGCAATCGCGGCGTTGATGACGGTCTCCCCGGGGACGAACGCCTGATGGTCCCGCCCAGTGCTGATGTTCAGCTCACTCAGACCGGCATCGGACACGGCACGGCTTATCGTTTCCGCTCGTTCCATGCGCTTTGCCCAGAATCCATTGGTGACCACGCGTGTCCCCAGGCCATGGCGGGTGGCAAAGGCAATGCACTCGGTGAGCTGCTCTTTCAGGAGAAACGCCTCTCCCCCACTGAAAACAACAACGCGGATATCAGGAAAGGCCTGGATAGCCTCTAGAATCCTGGCTTGGATGGTCTGACTGTCCAGGCGTCCAGTGATGGATGGATTGGACTCGAAGCAGCATTGCTGACAGGCGGCCGTGCACTGATACGTGCACAACACGGTCATGCTCTTCGGAGATATGAGCTTGTCCACCTTTGTTCCCGCCCCAGATGCCTTCCCCATCGGTAGCGGTAGGAATAGCAAGCGATCGAACTCAGTGCTTTTCCCCGTTTGTCAGCAGCACTTGCGGATATCGCTCACAGCAATTCGATCCATCCCATAGGCCAATGGCGACCCGGCATCGCGATCAATCCAAGGCGACCCGACAAGCGGCATGTGGACCACTTCAATAGCGCCCAGATTCGCGCTATGGTCCGCCCCGGGGTAATGGGGAAGGCCACATGGGACGTGGTAAACGCAATCTCATCGACGTGCTGGCGGGCCTGCCTTGGCCGGTTGGTCTGGTGGTCGGCGCGCTGGGCTATCTCACGCTCGCTCACGGCGTGCCGATGTGGTTCGCTCGTCAGGGCGGGTCGTTGGCGCAGGCGTTCGCCGGTGCGTCCAATCCGTTCTCGCTGCTCGGCTGGCTGTTCTTCGGCATGTGCGCCATCGGCGCGCTGGTCTCGTTCTTCAATGCCCGGCGCACTCGCCAGTTGCTGGATACATGCACCGGTCTGGAAAGCATCGCCGCGCTGGGTTGGCGCGACTTCGAGCGATTGGTAGGCGAAGCCTTCCGCCGTCGCGGCTACAGCGTCGAAGAAACCGGCCTGGGCGGCGCCGACGGCGGCATCGATCTGATTCTGCGTCGCGATGGCCGGCGTATTTTTACGAAGTACAAGCAAAAAATCTACGATTTTCCACATTGTCAAAATGCGGAGAAACGATGTTTTTAGGAGAAAATTATGAGGCCAGACACTAGAGCTTGCATCGCGTACGTCGCACTCCGTCTAATCTCGGGCCGAAATGCGTCTGCTGTTTACGACTACTCAGGATCCCGATACATCACTATTGATGGAGCGGTGACGGCCACGAATGTGGATGTGTATGACTATAGTCGAAGCGCTTATTTCAGTGGCGACGGTTCGCGCGGACAGTTTAGTTTGTACGACTATGGGAATTCCAATCACGTTGATCTTCAGATAAATGGTAGTGAATACGAAGGATATGACTACGGATCGTCATCTCACTTTAGTGGGAGCGTCAACGGTGTATCTACTTCGCTATATGATTATGGTAGCGGCGGGTACTTTGAATACTCGCTGTAGATGCAAAATTTTATCTAAATCGATTCTGCTTGTCCGATTGGATAGGTTTGTGGGCTAGACCTGACAATCACTTACTGGAGAAAAGTTGATGGCTTCGCCGCTTCCCTATCTCGCATCAAACAGGAATGTCGAAACACTATTCTCCAAGATTCAATCCGCGAAAGTGCCTGACAAGTTCACACACAGCTTTCTCCAGACTACGCTTGGTCTCAAAAATACGAACGATCGAGGATTCATTCCTCTTCTGCGAGCATTGGGCTTCATCGATCAGTCCGGAACTCCAACAAGCACATATCGGCTCTTAAAGAGTAAAGACACTGCAAAGGTCGCGCTTGGTCAAGCAGTAAAGATTGCATATGCGCCGCTTTTTGAAGCAGACGAAAAGGCTCATACCCATAGTGGCGACAAGCTTAAGGGGTTGGTCGCCCAAGTGTCTGGATCTGACGACGACATGACCTCTCGAATCACAGGCACATTCAATGCGCTTGTCCGCGCAGCAGATTTTTCGCTCCCTTCTCCGATGGTATCGGATCCGGAAGATGCCGAGAACGAGGATAGCGGGAACACACAGCGCGAGGTGGCATCGACGAAGATAGGTCGTTCGCTTCGACCTGAGTTTCATTACAACATTCAGATTCATCTTCCTTCTAACGCTACAGAAGACGTCTATCTCAATATTTTCAACGCCCTTAGAAAGACATTTCAATGACCATCGACTCAAGAGCCGCTCTGTTTGTGATGCTAGGTCAGACTGCATCTCGCTCAATCGCAGCTATTGATGAAGTCGTATCAGAAGATTCTTTGCTCTTGTCGCCATCATATGACCTGGCTCCTCTACTGCCTGAAAAAGTGAAGCGAGCAACTACTGCTGCCGAGGCATATCGCCTCTTTTTTGTTTTTGAGAATTTTCTGCGTGATTTTGTCGTTGAGGTTCTTTCAAAAGATCCATCACTGCAGTGGTGGGACAAAGTTCCAAAAGATGTTCAAGACGAAGTAATGAAGCTGGAAGAGACCGAGGAAACCAAGAGTTGGATGGCTCTGGGGTCTCGGGACAAATCGGCACTTATGACTTTTCCTCAGCTCCTTCGCGTCATTGAATTCGCTTGGAAAGGGAGCTTCGATGAGATCGTTAGAGATAAAGGGCTCATCCAAGAGGCGAGGCTTGTCGGGCACCTTCGGAACACCGTTTGTCATATGACGGAAATTCCGGCGGAAGAGATTGGCCGGGTGCGTCAGGTGATGCGCGATTGGTTTCGTGTGGTAGCACCATGACGCCAGACGATTGGTGCAAGTCTATAGGGCGGATTTTCTTGAATTAGGTAGGGAATCAAGTAAGAAGGAGGCCGTAGTGAACGGAACATCGAGTGCCCTTAGAGCAGCGTTGGCACGCCGCATACGTACCAGAGCACCACGTGAGTGGCAGGAGTTCTCGAATCTCTGGATGGCATTTAACGCAATCTACGGTGGAGAGCCAGATAGAAAAGAGCGGTCTCGCGTTATTTCTTCGGTTCGAAGAAATCTCAATGATCGTCAAGCGCTATCTGTTCTTCGTCATGTGGCGAGATCCGTTGATAGGTTGCTCGAAATTCCGCCCGGAAACATGATGATTGAATACTGGGATTCGAGCTTCCGGGCTGCTTCTCAACGATACGCAGCAATGTACCGGAACAGAAAAGAAACCCCTGTGGGGAGGCTGGCTGCTGTTTCTGCAATTCTGTATCAGGTACGATGCAATCTTATTCATGGAGATAAGGATCCACAGGTAGAGCGAGACAGGATGCTTGTTGCAGAAAGTCTGCAAATACTGAGTATTTTGGTTCGTGCTCTGGAGCGCGCATGCATCGATGATGATGCCTGATAGTTGCCGAATGCCATTCCATTTCAGAGCTAGGTATACGTTCTGGAAGGATCCTGTGACGAAGTCCACCCAGAAGAGAATTATCCAATGTCATTTGACGGCACGAACTTCTCATAGCACCATTCCCCCGCTGCCCTAAATCCGGCAGCCGGGTTTAGCAGCCCGACTCACAAGGCGCACCAGCGCCCATCGACCGATGACCGGCGCTTTTTTTGCGCCGTCATCGGCGTATGGAAGCATGCCCGTTACATGGCGGGCGGTGCGCGGAGACCGCGAGGTCTGCCGGTTCCTTGTGGCCGGTCTGCTAACCGCGTACCGTCCGTCGCCTTCGTTTAGCAGCGGAAGCGGCGGATTCCAGTCAACACAAGGAATCCCACATGCCCCGTCGCAAGTCACCGGCGCGCGCAGCCGCGCCCAAATCCCCCCGCAAACCCCGTCGCGCCCGATGCGTCTGGACCATCGCGGAAGATCCACCCGCCACGGAAGCCGCATCACCCGAACCGCCGCCACTCGCAAAGCCTCCGCGCCCACAGCGCCGCTTCCGCATCCCGCACCGCTGCACGATGGGTTTCCAGTATTACGACGAACGCCACGACGAGCAGGTCGTCAGCCGTCCCGTGCCCAAGCTGCGCCTGTCCGGCCGCTGGCTGGAGCAATGCGGCTTCGCGGTCGGCGACGATTTGCAGGTGACGGTCGGGCGTGGCGTGTTGCTGGTGAGTCGGCGCACGCGCGGTTGACGATTGACGCCATGCCGGCGCGGCCTCGCTGACCGAACCCGGTATCACCACCCACAAAAACAACAGGCCCGGACATCACTGTCCGGGCCTGTTGCCATGCGGCTGGCTTACTTGCTCAGGAAGTCCAGCAGGTCCTGGTTGAGGCGATCCTTGTGGGTGTCCGCCAGGCCGTGCGGCGCGCCCTTGTAGACGATGAGCTGTGCGCCCTTGACCAGCGCGGCCGAGGCCTTGCCCGAGCTGTCGATGGGGACGATCTGGTCGTCATCGCCGTGGACCACCAGGGTGGGCACGTCGAACTTCTTCAGGTCGGCGCGGAAGTCGGTGGCGGAGAATGCGGCGATGGAGTCGTACGTGTTCTTGTGGCCGGCCTGCAGGCCCTGGGCGACGAATGACTGGATCAGCGCGGCGTTCGGCTTCTGGCCTGGACGGTTGAAGTTGAAGAAGGGGCCGGAGGCGATGTCGGTGTACAGCTGCGCGCGGTTGTCCAGCGAACCCTTGCGCAGGCCGTCGAACACTTCGATCGGCAGGCCGCCCGGGTTGTCGGCGGTCTTGAGCATCAGCGGGGGCACGGCGCTGACCAGCACGGCCTTCTTGACCCGCGCGGTGCCGTGGCGGCCGATGTAGCGGGCCACTTCGCCGCCGCCGGTGGAGAAGCCGACCAGGGTGACGTCCTTCAGGTCCAGCGCTTCGATGACCGCGGCCAGGTCGTCGGCGTAGTGGTCCATGTCGTTGCCGTCCCACGGCTGGCTGGAGCGGCCGTGGCCGCGGCGGTCGTGGGCGACCACGCGGTAGCCCTTGGCGGCCAGGAACAGCATCTGCGATTCCCAGCTGTCCGAGTTGAGCGGCCAGCCATGGCTGAAGGTGACGACCGGGCCGTCCTTCGGGCCCCAGTCCTTGTAGTACAGCTGCACGCCGTCGCGGGTGGTGACGTAGCTGCCGCTGACGGTGGCGCCCAGGGCGGTGGGCGTCTGCGGGGATTGGGCGGCCTGGGCGGTGGCGCCGGTCTGGGCGGCAAAGGCGATCAGGGCGACGGCGACGGAGCGGGTGAGTGCGTTCATGGGTGGAATCCTTGGCTGAAGGGGTGGGTGGTCGGCGGTGAGGCCGTGCCGGCTGGCGAGGTGTACTTTGCGCGCCAAGGCGATACGATTGGCTACGTATC
Source organism: Pseudoxanthomonas sp. 22568 (assembly GCF_052044485.1). NCBI lineage: Bacteria > Pseudomonadati > Pseudomonadota > Gammaproteobacteria > Lysobacterales > Lysobacteraceae > Pseudoxanthomonas > Pseudoxanthomonas sp. 22568. The sequence continues at coordinate 70,594 of NZ_JBQENC010000014.1, read as the reverse complement.
GTCCTTTAAACTTGACCGAGCGTCCTGATGTCCGACCGACTCGCCGCCCTGCTGGAGCGCTTTTCCGTCACCGCCCAGGTGTTCCAGACCGGGGCCCTGTGTGGCGTCAACCTGCTGGAGGCCGAGGCCGGCCTGGGCCAGCTGCACCTGATCCGGCATGGCGCGGTGGAGGTCTTCCACGGCAATGCCTCGCACTGCGTGGAGGTGCCCAGCCTGCTGCTGTACCCGCGGCCGCTGTCGCACCGCTTCGTCACCGATCCGGTGCGCGGCGCGGACATGACCTGCGCCAACGTGCGCTTCGACGGTGGCGCGAGCAATCCCATCGCGGCGTCGCTGCCGGAATTCATCTGCCTGCCGCTCGACGCGATTGATGGCGCCTCGCCGGTGCTGGATCTGCTGTTCGACGAGGCGTTCGCGCAGCGGTGCGGACGCCATGCCTTGATCAACCGCCTGTTCGAGGCGCTGATGGTCCTCATCCTGCGCCAGCTGATGGAACGCGGCGAGGTGCGCGGCGGCATGCTGGCCGGCATGTCCCACCCGCGCCTGCGCCATGCGCTTGTGGCCATGCACGAATCGCCGGCCCGGGAATGGACGCTGGACGATCTGGCCGCGACCGCCGGCATGTCGCGCAGCGTCTTCGCCGGCGCCTTCCGCGAAACGCTGGGCATCACGCCCGGCCAGTACCTGCAAGGCTGGCGGGTCAGCCTGGCCCAACAGGCCCTGCGCCAGGACCGCCCCCTGAAAGTCGTGGCCGCCGACGTCGGCTACGGCAGCGAAGCCGCGCTGTCACGCGCGTTCAAGGCGCACGTGGGGCTGGCGCCGCGGGATTGGAAGCGTGCGCAGGCTTTGGGGTGATGGGAAGCGTGTCGGGAGTGCTCAGCTTCGTCCTGTCTGGCCGTTGGCCGGCGTGATGCGGCTTCGCGGTTGGTGATGGCCGCAGGGGACTTCGGACGTGGCATGCTGCGGGTCGGTAAGACGCATCGGATCGATCAGGCAGAACAGGGACTCAAGGAATCATCAGGGATGGCCAAGTTTCCGGCTCGTATCCATGTCCTGCTGGCGCGTGATGCGCCGGTGGGTGTCGTCATCCGGCGTGGTCCGGCGAAGTCCGTGGCTGTCCTGCTGTGGGACCGACGCAAAGACCACTTCAGGCTGGGCCAATGGCTCAGAGGTCGCATCTACGAACGACGCTGCGATCTTTCACCGGATGGCGAGCATCTGATCTATTTCGCGATGAACGGCAAATGGAGCGGCGAGGCCAAGGGCTCCTGGACTGCCATCTCGCGCGCGCCGTATCTGAAAGCCTTGGCGATGTTTCCCAAGGGCGATTGCTGGAACGGTGGTGGACTGTGGACCGGTAACGGCCTCTATTGGCTCAATGACGGCTACGGGCACGAGGTGATGCATGACGTCCGATACATACGCCGCGATCTCAGTTGGCGCCCGTCCATCGACTATGGTGGCGAATGCCCTGGCGTTTACTACCACCGGCTGATGCGGGATGGATGGACGCTTGCGGGGCGGGAGCGCGCCGATCATCGGAACGAATGGTTCACCTTTGAAAAGCCCTGCCCCCGTGGCTGGACCCTGAAGAAGATGTCGCATCTGCAGCTCTACGCAGGCCCCGGCAAGGGCTGCTATTGGGATGAGCATGTGCTGGTTCATCCTTCCAGTGGGGCCATTGCTTGCCCGGATTGGGAATGGGCCGACCTGGACGGAGACCGTCTGGTCTGGGCAACCGGTGGCCGGCTTGAAACCGGGCGTCTGACGAACAAAGGGCTGATGGAAAGACGCACGTTGCGTGACTTCAACGAAATGGAGTTTGAAGCTATCGCGGCGCCGTATTGAGAAGCGGGGAAGATGGTATGCGCCATCTTTCAGGAAGAATGTCGGGTCAGGGAGGGTAGATAGATGATGGAAGAAATCCTCAAGGCGATAGGGACATCGGCGGTTGTGCCGATAGCGTCGATTGCGGTCGCGGGCTATGCGATCACGATGCTGACAGGACTTCACAGGACCAAGAGCCAGCAGCGAACCGAGTTTCTCGGCCTATGGAAGGGCGTGGAACAGATGGACGATATGGCGCTAGAAGTTGCCACTCGACATTTGTGCGGGACCTATTTGCCGGCGGGTGTCATCCGCCGGATATGCGCGTCGGACCATTGCGCGGACGGTATCTTTCAGGTCGCGCAGCTTTGGCCCCTGTATCAGTACGACCCGGTTGGCAGAACGGTTGTCTGGGCCAAGTCCCGGTATGCAACCGCGAAGGGGCTGGCGGTTACTTCGTTCCTGCATACCCTTGGGTACTTTCTACTGGCTTTATCAGCGGTCGGATTTCTGGTGGCCGCCGTCAGTGGTGGTCCGAAGAGCCTGTTCGCCTGGATCTGTGGTGTGAATTCGGTGCTGTTCGTCTTCCTGGCATTTATCTTTTTGTCCAAGGCGGAGACGTTTACGCTTGCCAAAAAGGAAGGGGCGCGTTGGCTGGAAAGACTGACCGGTGGCAATGGCAGTGAACATTCCTCGGCGACAGCGCCAAACAAGTAGACACGGGAATCACACCGGCAGCGGGCAAAACGCAAGAATCTTTAGGCAGAGAACATGTTCATCCACCGGACAAAGCGAAAGAGAAGCCCGCGCAGATGGGTATGGCGCATGGCGAGAATCGTGGTTGCGTCAATGGGCGTCTATGGTCTGTACATGATCGTTACAGGGCTGTCCGACGGCGAATTGCCGCTGTACGGCAGGTACACCAAAGGAGCAATGGTTGGATGGGCCGAAGAACCCATCGGATTCTGCCTCGCGCTTGTACTGCTGGCTGGCGGCAGCGCCCTCATGTTGTGGCTTGCGATTGCTGACTGGGGCGAGTCCTGATCTTTCGGCTGCTCTGAACGACTGAAATTCACTTGAACCAAATGTCGCCGCAGTACGCTCCCCTCCCAAACCCGACTCCCGAGGCCCGCCATGATCCCGCGCATCCAGCCCTGCCTGTGTTTCGACGGCAACGCCGAAGAAGCGGCCCAGTTCTACGCGGACACCTTCGCCGATAGCCGCATCGACAAGGTCAACCGCGCGCCCGGCGACTATCCCGACGGCAAGCAGGGCGGCGTGCTGACCATCGAGATGACGATTCTGGGCAAGCCCTTCCTGCTGTTGAACGGCGGGGCCTCGTTTACCTTCAGCGATGCGATGAGCTTCCAGGTGTCGACGGAGGATCAGGCGGAAACCGATCGCTACTGGAAGGCCATCACCGAAGGCGGCGGCCAGGAGATCATGTGCGGCTGGTGCAAGGACCGTTTCGGCCTGTGCTGGCAGATCACCCCCCGGCGCCTGATCGAGCTGGTCAGTGGTGGCGGCGAACAGGCCGAGCGCGCGTTCAAGGCGATGATGGAGATGAAGAAGATCGACATCGCGGCGCTGGAGAAGGCGGTGGCGAGCTAAATACTGATGGAATGATCCGATGGACTTTTCCTCGTTACCTCTGAAGCATATCTCCGTCCAGCCCTCGGGAGCTGGCACGGTTCACAACGTCCATATCACCGGTGAGTCAATGCGAAGTGCGCTTAGGCAGGTGATCAGGGCCTTGCCTGTTGATGCTCTCATTTATGTGCCCGTTCCGGACGACAACGACTCCACATTGGATGTCCGCCGAACCGAGGCGGAGCTGTTGGTCCGGCGAGGTCGTCACGCACCTCAAAAGGGATGGCGACACGCCAGCGAAGACGAAGCAGTGGAATGGATTTTCGATGGGGCGTCCCGTTCTTTGGGTGCGCAGACCGGGCTGTGGATCTCGATTCCAGATAGTCCTGTTCCTTCGAAAGGAGCGGGCCAGGCCAATGAAGGCGAATGACTCCTGCCGGTGCTATCTTTCGCCCCCATGAGCACAGCCACCGACACCATCAAATTCAAGGCGAAGCTGTCCCGGCCGGCGGAGCCGAAAGGCGCGGCCTGGACTTTCCTGGTCCTGCCGGCCGAGGCCAGCGCGAAGCTGCCCACGCGCAGCCAGGTGACCGTGGACGGCAAGCTCGACGGGCATGCCTTCCAGGCGACGCTGGAGCCGGATGGGCAGGGCAGCCACTGGCTCAAGGTGGAAAAGAAACTGCGCGAGGCCGCCGGCGTGTCGGTGGGCGATATCGTGGCGCTGGAAATGGCGCCGGTGGCGGTCGAACCCGAACCCAAGGTCCCGCCCGATATCCGCAAGGCGCTGGCCGAACACCCGGCCGCCAAGGCGCAGTGGGCCACCCTCACCCCGGTCGCGCGCCGCGACTGGATCCAGTGGATGACTTCCGGCAAGAAAGCCGAAACCCGGGTGAAGCGCATTGCTACCGCGTGTGATCAGCTGGAGTCCGGCAAGCGCCGGGCCTGCTGTTTTGATCGGTCGGGGATTTACAGCAATGCGTTCTGTGCGCCGGAGGCGGCGGAGTAGGGTTGACGTGAAGGCTCGCCACAAACCCCGATGCACACGAAGCAATGCAGAAAAAAACGAGGTAGGAGCGGCCTCCGGCCGCGATCTTTTTGCGCGATCGCCACGACCCTCACCGTCGCAATCATCGGAACCGGACATCGCGCGGGAGAGCTCGCGGCCGGAGGCCGCTCCTACCTGGGGTGGATATTCGCCCGTGAGGGCCTCGAGGGCATCAGCGCATTCCAGACATGCGGCAAGGCTGCATAGGAGAGCACCTTGGCAAGCTGGTCAGTGATTGCTTACAGGGACTTCTGGGACGTGCCGCGCATGGTAGTTGCGAGGCGTGGCGAGGAAACTTTTTTCTTTTACTCCCGCTTCGATGAAGAACTGGATGACTTCATCGGCCACTACGAGGTCTGGCGGATGCCATCGTTGGCAGAGGAAGACCTTCAGGGTTCATGGGAAGGGCTGGAATTGCGGGCGCTGGAACGGATGCCGGATATCGGTCTACGGGAGCTGCCATTCCCGTTTGTTCAACGGGGTTCCGGTAGAGGAGATGGCTGATGGTTCACAGAGATACCAAGGAGCGTGCATGAGCTGGATATGGGGCGCCCTCATCGCGGTTTGGTTGATACTCAACTTCTTTGCCTCCGCCAGGGTTGTTGGCGACGCCGACATGCCGCGTTCGCGCCGTGTGGCCCAGCTTGCGCTGGTGTGGCTGGTACCCGTATTGGGGGCGGTCGTCTGTCTTGCCTTCAGGGCCACGGTTACGCTCGGCGACAAGCCATTCATGGATCGGACCGCGTTCGCGAACAATGCGGATGCGACTGGCGGGGAGGCGCCTGGAGCTTCCGGGAGCGGCTTTGACGGATGTGCCGGGGGCGGTGGTGATGGGGGATGTTCGGACTAGTCTGGTGTGCGCGTCGATGTTGTTTGTGGATGTGGCTTTCCGATGTGTCAGCGTTTGGATGTTTGGCTTTTGATGGTGATCCGGGCTGCCGGGATTTCCGGTCGCGACTTACGTCGCTCCTGCAAGGGATGGAAGGGGGCGGTACCCGGGTGGCCGGGTACCGGTGAGGCGGGTTATTTGCGGGTGGCCAGGAGGCTGCGGATTTTGGCTTCGGTGGTGTCGTAGTCGCCTTCGCCGAAGTGCTGGTAGACGACGCGGCCGTTGGCGTCGATGAGGTACAGCGCGGGCCAGTACTGGTTGCCGTAGGCGTTCCAGGTTTCGTAGTCGTTGTCCTGCGCCACCGGGTAGGTGATGCCGAAGCGTTTCACCGCCGCCTGCAGGTTGGACAGTTTCTTTTCGTAGCCGTATTCGGGCGTGTGCACGCCGACCACCACCAGGCCCTGGTCGCGGTACTTGGCATGCCAGTCCTTGATGTGCGGCATCACCCGCACGCAGTTGATGCACGAGTAGGTCCAGAACTCGACCAGCACCACCTTGCCGCGCAGGGCGGCAAGGGTCTGCGGCGGGCCGTTGAGCCATTGGTCGATGCCGCGGAATTCCGGTGCGACCGGCGCGGGCGAACTGGCGGTGGGGGACACCGGATCGGCCTGCACGCTGGGAGAGCAGGAAGCGGCGAACAGGCAGGCGGCGAGCAGGGTGGAGAGGGAAGCGATCTTGTTCATGGTCAGAGTCCTTGCGAGACGGGGGGAAGCCACTGGGTGGCCCAGGCCGAGACGAACACGTCGTACTGGGTCAGTTGCAGCACGGCGACACCGACGGCCAGCGCGCCGAAACCCTGGCGCAACCGACCGGCATGGCGTTTGAGAAACGGCAACCGGTCGTTGATCCAGTGGCCGCCGTAAGCGATGAGCAGCATCGGCACGCCGGCGCCGGCCGCGTACAGGCCGAGCAGCGCGCTGGCCTTGCCCGGTGCCTGCGAGGTCGCCGCGAGCGACAGCACCGAGGCGAGTACCGGTCCGGCGCAGGGCGTCCACGCCAGGCCGAGTGACGCACCCACCAGCAGCGCGCCGGGACGGCCGCCGATGCGCGGACCGCTCCAGCCTGCCGGCACGAGTTGCTGGCGCCATTGCTGGAACAGCATCACCAGCCGATCGAACGGCGCGGGCCAGAAGCAGGCCAGGCCGGCCAGCAGCAACACGCTGATGGACGCGGTGCGGATGACGCCTTGCAGTTCGCCGGAAGAGGCGGACAGCGCGCCGAGCAGGATGCCGCCGGCGGCGAAGGTGCCGACGAAGCCGGCGATCACCCACAGCGGGCCGGCGCGACCGCCGCCGGTGCTGGTGGCCAGCACGATCGGCAGCACCGGCAGGATGCAGGGAGACAGGATGGTGGCCATGCCGGCGGCGATGGCCAATGCGTATTCGATCATGGGAAGAGACTCGCGTGCGGGATGGAGGCCATTGCAACGCGCGCATGTCACTGGGCTGTGTGCGGCGCCCGGCGGTTTTGTATCCGGACGTGTCCGGGACCGGGCGCCGCGTGCTTCGTTACCGAACGGGATCAGACGATCCGGATCTGCACGTCGATATTGCCGCGCGTGGCCTTGGAGTACGGGCAGGTGCGGTGCGCTTCATCGACCACCGCCTGCGCCTGCGCGGGATCCACGCCAGGCAGCGAGATATTGAGACGTGCCTGCAACTGGTAGCCGTCGCCGACCTTGCCCAGATCCACCTCGGCGTCGATGGCCAGATCCGCCGGCAGGGCGATGCGCTGGGCGCGCGCGGCGATCTTCATCGCGCCTTCGAAGCAGGCCGACCAGCCGGCGGCGAACAGCTGTTCGGGATTGGTGCCGGGACGGCCGCTGCCGGGCGGCGACAGCGCGGTGTCGAGCTGGCCGTCGTCGCTGCGAGCGTGGCCTTCGCGGCCGCCGGTGACGCGGGTCTTGCCGGTGTAGAGGACGGTGTCGAGTGTGTTCATGGGAATCTCCTGTGATGGGTGGGTGTTGTGGGTTGGAGCGGGAGAGGAACGCCGTGGACTCACGGCGCGTAGCGGGTGAACACGTAATCGCGATCGCTCACGCGGGCGGCGTGGCAGGCATGGCAGGTGCGATGCTGGGCTTCATCGACCGGACGCCCGTCGATGAAGCGCCCGTAGCCCCAGCCGCCGGTGGACGCGTAGCGCTTGGAATCCTTGACCATCACCTGCACGGTGGTGGCGGCGCCGGGAATGGAGGCCGGTTCGAAATCCGGCGATTGCTCATGTTTCCAGGCGCGCTTGACCAGCACGCTGCCGTCGGGGAAGGGGCGGATGTTGTCGCGGTAGGCGCGCATGGCGATCGGGTTGCCGACGATCACACGCAGTTCGTCCAGCGGCGCGGCTTCCTGCGCGGGCGCCACCAGCGGCCAGTCGCGGTAGCCGTCCGGCAGTTGCACGCCATAGATCGGCGCGGCGGGCGAGCGGCTGCCGTCGCGTGCTTCCACGATGCCGATCAGGCCGAGCGTCAGCGCGGCGGCGCCGAACACGCCGGCGGCAATCAACAAGCGTCTCATCGCGCACCTCCCTTCGCGTGGGCCAGGTGGGTGGCGTCGATGACCGCCTGCACGAAGGCCTCCGGCGCTTCCTGCGGCGGGTTGTGGCCGATGCCGCCTTCGAAGGTGCGGTGCTCGTACTTGCCGGTGAATTTGCCGGCGTAGGCCTGCGGCTGCGGATGCGGCGCGCCGTTGGCGTCGCCTTCGATGGTGATGGTCGGCACGGTGATGGCCGGGGCCTGCGCCAGTTGCTGCTCCAGTGCCGCGTACTTCGGTTCGCCCTCGGCCAGGCCCAGCCGCCAGCGGTAGTTGTGCACGACGATGGCGACGTGGTCCGGGTTGTCCAGCGCGGCGGCGCTGCGCGCGAAGGTGGCGTCGTCGAACTTCCAGCGCGGCGAGGCCAGCTGCCAGATCTGGCGGGCGAAGTCGTGCGTGTACTGGGTGTAGCCGGCGCGGCCGCGATCGGTGGCGAAGTAGTACTGGTACCACCATTGCAGCTCGGCCTGCGGCGGCAGCGGCTTGCGGCCCGCGTCCTGGCTGCTGATCAGATAGCCGCTGACCGCGACCAGCGCATTGACCCGCTCCGGCCACAGCGCGGCGACGATGTCGGCCGAGCGCGCGCCCCAGTCGTAGCCGGCCAGGGTGGCGCGCGGAATCTTCAGCGCGTCCATCAGCGCGATGACGTCGGAGGCCAGCGCCGCCGGCTCGCCGTTGCGCGGCGTGTCGGCGGAACGGAAGCGGGTGCTGCCGTAGCCGCGCAGGTGCGGAACGATCACCCGGTAGCCGCGCGCGGCGAGTTGGGGCGCGACCTGGGCATAGCTGTTGATGTCGTAGGGCCAGCCGTGCAGCAGGATCACCACCTCGCCCTTGGCCGGCCCCAGATCGGCGTAGCCGATGCTGAGATCACCGGCGTCGATCTGCTTGTCGGCGATCAGCGCGGGCGTGGCGGTGCTGGCCGGTGCTTGGACCGGCGCGGCGGCGGCGGTGCCGGAAGCGAGCAACGCGGCCAGCAGCCAGGACACCAGGGGCAGGCGGCGGAGGGAGGAAGTCGGAGCGATGGAAACGGTGTTCATGGCGATGCCTCGATGCGAAGGGAGGGGTCAGAGGGTCTTGCGCAGCGGCCGGAACGCGGCGCGCAGTTCGGCACTGAACAGCTGCGGCTGTTCCCAGGCGGCGAAGTGCCCGCCCTTGTCGAGCGAGTTGAAGTAGTACAGCGAGGGATAGGCGCGCTCGGTCCAGCTGCGCGGCGCGCGGTAGATCTCGCCGGGGAACACCGAGACCGCCACCGGCACGGTGATGCGATCGGTCTTCTGCGCGGTGGCGCTGAAGTTGTTGTTGTTGTTTTCCCAGTAGAAGCGCCCGGCCGAGGTCGCGGTGCCGGTCAGCCAGTACAGGCTGATGTCGTCGAGGATGGCGTCGCGGCCGAGCACGCGTTCGGGCTGGCCGTCGCTGTCGGTCCACTGCGCGATCTTGTCGTACATCCACGCGGCCAGGCCGACCGGCGAATCGTTCAGCGCATAGCCGATCGTCTGCGGCCGGGTGACCATCATCGCGCCGTAGGCGGCGTTGCGGCCGAAGAACGCGCTCAAGGCCTGGAATGCCTCGCGCTCGTCGGCGGCCAGTCCGGCCGGCGGCGCGGCGCCGGCGTTGATCGCCGCCATCAGATCGCCGGGCACGGTGGCCGGCATGGTCAGGTGGATGCCGCGCAGGCCCGGCGGCGGCTGCCGGCCCATCGCGTCGGAGATCACCGAACCGTGATCGCCGCCCTGCGAAACATAGTGGTGGTAGCCGAGGCGGCGCATCAGCTCGTCCCATGCGCGGCCGACCCGCTCCGGCCCCCAGCCGGTGGTGTCCGGACGCGAGGAGAAGCCGTAGCCGGGGATCGACGGGATGACCACGTCGAAGGCGTCTTCGGCGCGTCCGCCGTGCGCGGTGGGGTTGGTGAGCGGATCGATGGCGCCGAGGAATTCGAGGAAGGAGCCCGGCCAGCCGTGGGTCAGGATCACCGGCAGCGCATCGGCATGGCGCGAGCGCACATGGATGAAGTGGATATCCACGCCGTCGATGCGGGTGATGAACTGCGGCAGGTGGTTGATGCGCGTTTCCAGCCGCCGCCAGTCGTAGTCGCCGCCCCAGTAATCGACCAGCGTGCGCAGCGTCGCCAGCGGCAGGCCCTGCGAGGTATCGGCGACGGTTTCGCGATCCGGCCAGCGGGTGGCGCGCACGCGCCGGCGCAGATCGGCCAGGTCCTGTTCGGACACCTGCGCCCGGAACGGGCGGATGCGGTCATCGCCCTGCGACGTGGCGGCGCGCACGGCGGCCGAGGGCAGCAGGGCAAGCAGTCCCGCGCCGGCCGCGGCGGCGGCGGCCGAGCCGAGCAGGCGACGGCGTTCGAGATCGACGGGGAAGCGGGCATCGGACAGCGACATGGGAATCTCCTGAGGGGGAAGGGCGTGCGGATACGGGGAAATCGGCGGGACTAGATCGAGAAGCCGCCGTCGAGGGTCAGGCTGGCGCCGGTCATGTAGCCGGCCTCGTCGCCGGCCAGATAGGCGGCGAGCGCGGCGACTTCGTCGGGGTGGCCGATCCGCTTGAGCGGATTGCGATCGGCCAGCACGTCGACGATCCCGGTGGTGATGTCGGTGTCGATCGGACCGGGCTGGATGTTGTTGATGGTGATCCGGCGCGGTGCCAGATCCAGCGCCAGTTCGCGCACCAATGTGGCCACCGCGGCCTTGCTCATCGCGTACACGCTGCTGCCGACCACACCGCCGCGCACGGCGGTGTTGCTGCCGATGGTGATGACGCGACCGCCGTCCACCATTTGTGCCGCAGCGGCCTGGATGGCCAGGAACACGCCACGGATGTTGATCGCCAGCATCTGGTCCAGCATCTCCAGCGGAAACCGATCCAGCGGACTGCCGCGGTAGACGCCGGCATTGATCACCGCGACCTGCAGCGGGCCGAGGCGGGCGGTGGCATCGGCCACCGCCGCGGTGACCGCATGCGGGTCGGCGCTGTCGGCCTGTATCGCGATGGCCTGGCCACCGGCGGCCCGGATGCCGGCAACCACCTCGGCCGCCTTGTCGGCGCGCGAGGCATAGGTCAGCGCCACCGCATGGCCCTCGCGTGCCAGCCGGCGGGCGATCGCGGCGCCGATGCCGCGGGATCCGCCGAATACCAGCGCGGTCCTGTTCGAAGTCGAAAGGTCTTGGCTCATGTGCGTGTCCTCGTGGGGAGCCGGCGGAGGCCCCGTCGGCGATGGGGCCATTGCACGCCCCGGGCGTATCGGCGACGTGTCCCCGCAAGCCCGCATTTGTCAGCCAAGCCGGGGAAAACCGGCGGTCGATACATTCGGATACAAAGCGGCCGGCGGCCGACACCCGGCGGATACAGCGCGGCGGTGCAATGGCGCACCCCAACCCGAGGAGTGTTCCCATGCTGCGTTCGCTATCGCTTTCCCTGAGCCTGTCGCTGGCGGCCCTGTCCGCCGCCCTGCCCGCCACCGCCGCGCCGCGCGCGGATGCGCAGGCGCCCACCGTCATCCTCGTCCACGGCGCCTTCGCCGACGCCTCCAGCTGGGACAAGGTGGCCGAACGCCTGCGCCAGCGCGGCGTGCCGGTGGTCGCGGTGGACAATCCATTGAGTTCGCTGGGCGACGACGTGGCCGCCACCCGCAAGGCGATCGCCGCCGCGCCGGGCAAGGTGGTGCTGGTCGGCCATTCCTGGGGCGGCACGGTGATCACCGAAGCCGGCGACGATCCCAAGGTCTCCGGCCTGGTCTACGTGGCGGCGTTCGCACCGGATGCGGGTCAGACTTCCGCCCAGCAGGGCGAAGGTTTCCCGGTCGCTCCGGGCCTGCAACAGTTGCAGGAGCGCGACGGCTGGCTGTCGCTCTCCCCGGCCACGCTGGCCAGCGATTTCGCCCAGGACGTGGCGCCGGAAGAATTGCGCCAGGTCGAAGCGCACCAGTTGCCGCTCAAGGCCAGCGCGCTGGGCGAGTCGGTGACGACCGCCGCGTGGAAATCGCACCCGAGCTGGTACGTGCTCTCGCGCAACGACCGCATGCTCTCACCGGAGTTGCAGGCCGCCACCGCGCAGCGCATCGGCGCCCATCTGCGTGCGACCGATGCCGGCCACGTGTCGCCGTTGTCGGCGCCGGACGCGGTGAGCGAGGCCATCCTCGAAGCCAGCGGCCTGCCGTCCGCGCAAGCCACCGGCGACCACTGAACCGCATCGCATTGCCCGCCGTGTGCCCGCTTTGAAGGAACGGGCACACGGTCAGGCGCTAACATTCGACATCCACATAGAACCACCGGCCCCCGTGGCCGGATTTCCGGAGCAGAAGACGCATGTCATCCCACACCGATCATGTCCTGGTGGTCGACGACGACCGCGAGATCCGCCAGATGGTGGGGGACTACCTGCGCCGCAACGGCCTGCGGGTCAGCCTGGCCGCCGACGGGCGCGAGATGCGCGCCACCCTGGACACCAGCGACATCGACCTGATCGTGCTGGACGTGATGATGCCCGGCGAGGACGGCCTGTCGCTGTGCCGCAACCTGCGCGCCGGCAAGCACCGCACGGTGCCGGTGGTGCTGCTGACCGCGCGCGACGACGAGACCGACCGCATCATCGGGCTGGAGATGGGTGCTGACGACTACGTCACCAAGCCGTTCTCCTCGCGCGAGTTGCTGGCGCGCATCAACGCGGTGATCCGCCGCGCGCGGATGCTGCCGCCCAATCTCCAGGTCAGCGAGGCCAGCCGCCTGATCGGTTTTGGCCAGTGGCGACTGGATACCACCGCGCGCCACCTGCTCGACGCCGACGACACCGCCTACCCCCTCAGCGGCGCCGAGTTCCGGCTGCTGCGGGTCTTCATCGATCATCCGCAGCGCGTGCTCAGCCGCGACCAACTGCTCAACCTCACCCAGGGCCGCGATGCGGAACTGTTCGATCGCTCCATCGATCTGCTGGTCAGTCGCCTGCGCCAACGCCTGGGCGACGGCGCGCGCGAGCAGACCTACATCAAGACCGTGCGCAACGAAGGCTACGTCTTCAGCCAGCCGGTCGTGCTGGTTGGCGAGGAATCATGAATACGCCCTCGCCATCACCCTTGCCATCGCGCGCCGGGCGCTGGCTGCCGCGCACGCTGGGCGCGCGGGTGCTGTTGATACTCGCCACCGGCCTGTTGCTGGCGCATGCGCTGTCCTTCGCCCTGCTGTTCTACGAGCGCGCCGCCGCGACGCGCTCGATGATGCTGACCAGCCTGGAGCAGGACATTCCGTTGAGCGTGGCGCTGCTGGAACGCCTGTCGCCGGCCGAACGCGCGCGCTGGGTGCCCCGGCTGGAGCGTCGCACCTACCGCTACCTGCTGCGCCCGGCGCAGCCCGGCACGCCGCTGGCCAACGATCGCGCGCGGCAGGTCACCGCCGCCATCGACGATGTGCTGATGCACCGCTATGCCCTGCGCCCGCGCGCGGTGTCGAGTTCGCCCGAGCGCTACGAGGTGGAACTGACCCTGGCGGACGGGCAGCCGCTGACCATCGAAGTCACCCCGTCGCTGATGCCGATCGCGCGCTGGTTGCCGTGGGTGCTGGCGGCGCAGGTGCTTCTGCTGCTGGGCTGCGCCTGGATCGCGGTGCGCCTGGCGACGCGTCCGCTGGCCCGCCTGGCCGCCGCCGCCGAGGGCATGGATCCCGCCGGACCGCCCGAACCGGTATCGCAGGAAGGTCCGGCGGAAGTGGCCAAGGCGGCTCGCGCGCTCAACGTCCTGCAATCGAGGGTCGCCGCGCACGTGTCCGAGCGCACCCAGATCCTGGCCGCCATCTCCCATGATCTGCAGACCCCGATCACGCGCATGCGGCTGCGCCTGGAAGCGATGGACGAAAGTCCGTCGCAGATCCGCCTGCTCGAGGACGTGGATCAGATCAGCCAGCTGGTGCGCGAAGGCGTCAACTACGCGCGCGGCGCCAATGTCGCCACCGGGCCCGCGGTGCGGCTGGACGTGGGCGCGTTCCTCGACAGCCTGGTGGGCGACTACCAGGACATGGGCAAGCCCGTGCAACGCCTGGAAGGCGACAGCGCGTCTTTGAAAACCCATCCGCAGGTGCTGCGCCGCGTGATGCAGAACCTGATCGACAACGCGCTGGCGTATGCCGGCGGCGCGGAAACGCGACTGCGGTTGGATGACGCGGGGCGCGTATGCATCGACGTGCTCGATCGCGGCCCCGGCATTCCGGAGGACAAGCTCGACCTCGTGCTGGAACCCTTCCAGCGACTCGAACCCTCACGCGGCCGCGCCACCGGCGGCACCGGCCTGGGCCTGGCCATCGCCCAGCAACTCGCGCGCGCGCTGGGCGGCCAGGTGCAACTCGGAAACCGGGAAGGGGGTGGTCTGCGGGCGACGGTGGTGCTGGGTGTGTCTCTATGACCTGATGAGTCGGCTGATCAGGTCGGAACGCGCCGACTCGACCCTCAGTGCCGTTCGATGGCGGCCAGAATGGCGACCTGCGAATCCGGTCGTAGCTGACCGCGGCGTGCTTCCAGCAGAGTCAGCAGCGTCTGGCGTGAATGGGAACCCAGTGGCACGTGGCGGTCGCTCGTCTTGACCCAATCCGAGATCGCTTCATCCCACCAGGATTGGCTCTTTTCGCTCGCGGTCGGGAATTGCAGGAGCAGCAACAGCCCTTGCCAATGGTTGAGTTCCTTCAGGAGCTCGCGCAGGTTTCCGGGTGCCATGGAAGAAACCGAGGACATACCCACAATGGTGAGGACACGACTGACGTCCATCGAAACAAGCCCGGCGCTCACGAGCCTGCGTAATGGGCGCAAGAGGCGGTTTCCACCCATCTCGAGAAGCATTGCGAGTTCCGCATCGTTGGGTTGGCCTCCCGCCTTTACGAGGCCACGCAAGGCGTGTGCGCGGGTCAAGCCGCCGGGTACCGAAAGCCAGCGCCGCATTCGTGCGTCGTCCTGTGGCTGCGCATGATCCGCCAAGGCGGCCAAGGCATTTGCCGCCATGGGCGCATCGGTATCCAGCGTCGCGCGCCAATGCTGTACCGGATCCTCGGCGAATCGATTTTGAAGAATGAAACCCGCGCGTGACCGCACGCCCGCCGAGCCATCCAGCAGCAAGGGAAGCAGGCTGTCCCGAGAAAGGCCACCCTCGAGTTCGGACAGCAATTGCAACGATTCCCGTCGGATGATCGGCGACGAGGCTGTCAGACCAGACGCAGCGCGGGCCCGGATGCCGGCATCATCGTCTCCTGCGGATTCCCTGACATAGCGAAGCGCGTGCAGGCCGATGCGGGGATCGACATCACGGATCGCCAGATCGACAAGGTCGAGGCCAAGCTCTATTTTCGCTTCCAGGCTGCACTTGATGGCCCAGGCGCGTATCGGCGCGTACCGGCTGCCGATCATCTTGCGCAGCGATGACCGAGACTGCTCGCGAAGCATCCAGCCTTCCACATGTTCCCGGAACCAGTGTGGCGAGACGCGTTCGCGGGACCGCAGCCTGAGCACCATCGGCCAGATGGCAACGACATCCTCGTCGTCGCAAAGCGGAAGCAACCGCTCGACGGTCTCCTGTGCCCCCCGCTGGACCTCGTCAACCCAGTCGGCGCAGCGGATCAGCGCGGCGGCCAAGGTCAGATAACCGGGAAAAGAGGGAAGAACGCGGAGGGCCGCCTCGCGTACCCGGCCGTCGGGATGTCCTGCCGACAAGAAGAGCAAGGATTGGCGGAGCAGCGGATCGACTCCGGAATTCAGAAGATGACGGACTCCGTCGCTTGGCCAATCTCCGTAGAGCGGAGATGTGTATCCACGCAAGCGCTCATCAACGTCGAAAAGCCTGTTCGGCGGCAGACTCGGCAGATAGCTTCGCACTTCATCCACCCTCAACCCGGCTCCAGGTTTCGCGGAAAGCCAGGCGACGCAGCTACGCAGGCTTGATTCCTGTGTTTCCGCAAAGCGCGAGGCCATCGGGTTCGCGCCAAGACCCGAGAACCAGGTGCGCAAGCGCTCCATGCTCATTCGACTATTCCTCCCGTTCAACGCGTTGAAGCCGACAGCAGACAATGGCCCCGGCGCATGGGGTGCGTTCCGATAGGCCCTGCATGCACCATAAGGCAGGCGAGCCGGCAGCGCACGCCTGCGGACACGGTGCCTGTCGTCCCCGGCTGTCAGGTAAATGCGGATCCCTTGTGTCCCGCGCCGCGTGGTGAGCCAGTCAACGAACCACTGCGCGATGCGGTAGGATCCTGTGCCCCGCAAGCAGGTTTTCGATGCCATGAGCCATTCCGACGACAAGCCCGGCAAGGTCAGCCAGGAGCAGGCCGAGGACGCGGTCCGCGTGCTGCTGGAGTGGGCCGGCGAGGATCCGGCGCGCGAGGGCCTGCTGGACACGCCCAAGCGGGTGGCCAAGGCGTATCGCGACTGGTTCAGCGGCTATCGGATGGATCCGCGCGAGTATCTGGCGCGCACCTTCGAGGAAGTGGCCGGTTACGACGAAATGATCGTGCTGCGCGACATCGAGTTCGAGAGCCATTGCGAACACCACATGGCGCCGATCATCGGCAAGGCGCACGTGGGTTACCTGCCCAACGGCAAGGTGGTCGGCATCAGCAAGCTGGCACGGGTGGTGGACGTGTACGCACGCCGTTTCCAGGTGCAGGAGAAGCTGACCGCGCAGATCGCGCAGTGCATCCAGGACGTGCTGCAACCGCGCGGCGTGGGCGTGGTGATCGACGGTGCGCACGAGTGCATGACCACGCGCGGCGTGCACAAGCGCGGTGTCAGCATGGTCACCTCCAAGATGCTGGGCGAGTTCCGCGAGGACGCGCGCACCCGCGCCGAATTCCTGCGTTTCATCGAGACCGGCGGCCGCCGCTGAGTTTCGCCGGCCAGTTGCGCGCGGCTGTTTCGCGGGCTGGCCCGGACAGGTTCGCGAGGCCGGCCTGCCGCGAGGCGCGCGGACATGATCCCCACGCAATGCCATCGGAGGGCTGTCGCATGATCCACCCCGTATCCATTCGTTTTCGCCTGCTGGCATGCCTGCTGCCGGTGTTGCTGGCGGCTTGCGCTTCTCCCACGTCATCAGGACCGGTGACTCCGGCGGGACCGCTGGACGTGACGGCGCTGTTCGCCGACGCGTTGCATTGCCGCACCGATTTCCCGGATGGGCGTGATCCGGCACTGGCCGAACGCTTGCGCGCGGCCGGTGTCGAAATCACCGACCGTGCGCCCGGCGAGATCATCGACCTGCTGTACCGGTTCCGCGAACCGTTGAAGATCGACGGCACCGAGATTCCCGCCATCGTCGTGCGCGGCGACAGCGGTGTGGCGGTGATCGCACAGGCGCGCGGCGACATGGAGGGTTTCGTCCGTCGTGTGCAGGCCACGCCGCACGCACCAGAGCGGGCGGCGATCGACGGTTTCGGCGAACTGGATGTGCAATACAGCCGTGCCATGCCGTTGCGTCCCGGCGTGGATGCGACCGCACCGCGCCTGGTGATCGGGCGCGGCATCGAAGCTGCCGCCTACGCGTTCCGCTGGGGTTGCCGTTCCTACGACGGTTGAGCGTATTCGTCCCTGCGGGTGTGATTTTCAGATGCGGCGCGTGACATTGAAGAGTCCATCGACTCGAACCGGGCGTGGCGCCCGCACAATGGCGCTTTGTTTTCAGGAAATGCCGATGCCATGGCGTCATGCCAAGCCGGCTCGCATCTTGCGCCTTCTGGCCTGCGGACTGGGTCTGCTGGGAGGGACAGGGGCCGCGATGGCCGCCGATGAGCCCTACCTGCAACTGGAAGCGCGGCTGGCCGATGAGCCCTACCAGTGGCAACTGCCCGATGGCACGGTGATCCGCAAGGGCCTCAGCGACACGGCCGCGCGGGTCACGGTGGCGCCGCGCGAGGGTCACGAGGACTACGTGCTGGAGATGATCTGGGGCCGCTTTCCGGTGAAGGTGCCGGCGCACTGCTGGCCGTTGCCGGCGGCCCGGTTCGAAGGTTGCGTGACCATCCGCCCGCGCGAGGATTCGGCGTGGCAGCGCGAGCAGGCCGAGACCTTCGAACGACAGGACGCCGCGCGCCGGCAGAACCGCGAGACACGCGTCGCCTGGGCGAGCGAGCGTGTCGGCCTCAAGCAGGTGCCGCGCATCCTGGAAAACTCGCTGGCCGCGCATCGGCGCTGGCTGGCGACGGACGCGGGGCGCGCCGGTCCGGATGCGTTTTCCTGTGGCCGGCTCAAGCCCGCCGTGGCCACCGCGCCCTCGCAGGACGCGTTGCCGCGCCAGGCGATGCTGGATGACGAGCCCGGTGCGGTCGCCGCATACGCGCAGGCCGCACGCGGCGGCAACTGGCGCGCCGCCGCGGGCCTGTTCGACGCGATGCTGGCGGACGAGGATTTCGAATCGGCCCAGGTGGTCGTGGCCTGGCTGCTGAAACAGGAGGTTCCCGCCGGCTACAACAAGCTCGCCACGCTGCTGGCGGCGACGTCCGGGTATGACGGCGGCTCCGGTGGCGCTAGTGCATTGGTCGAGGGCCTGCGCCGGCATGCGGCGTGGCTGGGGGATCCGGCCGCGCAGATGGATCTGGCGAATCTTCTCGACGACGCGGGCGACGAAGCCAATGCCGCCCGTCTGCGTGACTGCGCGGTTGCGCAGAACCCGACGCTGGCAAGGTAGGGCGCGCGACACCGGTGGCGCGTGCATGGATGCCGCGCCGCTGCGATGATGGCGCGGATGAAACCCGTTCCCGATGCCTGTCCCTGCGGCTCCGGCACCGCCCATGCCGCCTGCTGCGGCCGATACCACGCCGGTGAAGCCGCGCCTGACGCCGAAGCGTTGATGCGTTCGCGTTACAGCGCGTTCGTGCGCGGCGATGAAGCCTACCTGCGCGCGAGCTGGGATCCGGCGACGTGCCCGCCGGACCTGGGACTGGACGCGCCCGGCGGCGTGCGCACCCAATGGCTGGGCCTGACGGTGAAACAGCATCGCCTGACTGGCGAGAACGCCGCCGGGGAACGCACCGCCGAAGTCGAATTCGTCGCGCGCTATCGCGTGGGTGGCGGCGCGGCGGTGCGTCTGCATGAGCTCAGTCGTTTCGTGCAAAGGGATGGCCGCTGGTTCTACGTGGACGGCGATCACCGCTGAGCCGGGGCGTCGGGTGCGGCACAGCGCGCCGTTCAGGCATGTGGTCGCCAATCGACAACGGGCAGGGCAGAGTAGGGTTCCCCACTGGCCAGGGAGGCCCGCCGATGAAACCGCTGCTGCTGTGGGCGCTGCTGGCGCCGCAGGATCCGCCGCCGCTTCCACCCCCCGCGCCACCGGTGGGTCCGCCGGCGCAATCGACGTCCGCGCCTTCACCGCCCGCCGCGCCTCCCGTGCCGGTGCGGCGGGACCCGGTATTCGACGCTTGCCTGGCGAAGATCCGGCCGTTGGCCGCGGCACGCGGAATCACGGCGGACAGCTTTGATCGGCTGACCGCCGATCTGGCGCCGGATCTGTCCGTGCTGGATCTGCTGGATGCGCAGCCGGAGTTCACCACGCCACTATGGGACTATCTCGCCGGGCTGGTCGACGACCAGCGCGTGGCCGATGGCCGGGCCCAGCTCGATCTGCATCGCGATCTGCTCGCCACGGTGGGCACGCAGTCGGGCGTGGATCCGGCGACGGTGGTGGCGGTATGGGGCGTTGAGAGCGACTACGGCCGGGTGTCGGGCAAGCGCCCGCTGCTCGTTTCGCTGTCCACCCTGTCCTGCTTCGGCCGCCGGCAGTCGTTCTTCCGCGGCGAGTTGCTGTCGCTGCTCGGCCTGCTGCAATCCGGCGATCTGCGGGATCCGAACCTGACCGGTTCCTGGGCGGGGGCGTTCGGGCATACCCAGTTCATGCCCTCGACCTATGCGCGCATCGCGGTGGATCAGGATGGCGATGGCCGGCGCGATCTGGTCGACAGCATTCCCGACGCGCTGGGTTCCACCGCGGCCTATCTGCAACGCGCGGGCTGGCGCAGCGGCGAGCCGTGGGGCTACGAGGTGAAGCTGCCGCCGGGTTTCGATGCCTCGCTGGCGGGCCGCACGAAGCGGCGGCCGCTGTCGGACTGGCTGGCGCGAGGCGTCGCCCGCGCCGATGGTGGAGCGTTGATCACGGCGGATACGCCTGCGGCATTGCTGTTGCCGACCGGCGCGCAGGGTCCGGCCTTCCTGGTGTTCCGCAACTACGATGCGATCTACGCCTACAACGCCGCCGAAAGCTATGCGTTGGCGATTGCGCTGCTGTCCGATCGCTTGCGCGGCGGCGCCGGCCTGCTGACCCCGTGGCCCACCGACGATCCCGGCCTGTCGCGCGTGCAGCGCAAGCAGTTGCAGATGTTGCTGCTGGCACGCGGCCACGCGATCGGCGCGGCCGATGGCATGATCGGCACCAATACCCGCCGCGCCATCCAGGCCGAACAGCAGGCCCTCGGTCTGCTGCCCGCCGATGGCCGCGCCGGGCAGAAAATCCTGACCGCCCTCGAACGCGCCGGCCCGCCGGTCGCACCGCCCAAGAGTCCACCATGACCTCGACGCCCGCTTCCATCCACCTCGGCGACTTCAACGGCATTCCCGCCTGGCGGATCGACACGTCCGCCGTGCGCGCGACGGTCAGCGTCCAGGGTGGACAGTTGCTGGCCTGGCAGCCGGCGGGCTTCGACGAGGTGTTGTGGTGCTCGCCGACCACGCGCCGGCCACCGCAGGCGATCCGCGGCGGCGTACCGGTGTGCTGGCCGTACTTCGGTCGCGACGGGCAACCCGCCGACGCGCCGCAGCATGGCCATGCGCGCATCTCGGCCTGGCAGTTCGTCGACGCGGTGGAAGAGGACGACACGGTGGTGCTGGATCTGGCGTTGCCGCCGGATCCGCGCACGCCCTTGCGCCTGCGCCAGCGGCTGCGCATCGGCGCCGCGCTGGAGCAGACGCTCATCACCACCCATGACGGTGACGCGGATATCGCCTTCACCCAGGCGCTGCACAGCTACTTCGCCGTGGGCGATGTGCGGCAGGTGTCCGTTTCCGGCGTGGATGGCCTGCGGTACGCCGACAAGTTCGATGGCAACGAGCACGCTCAGGCCGGCGACTGGCGGCTGGACGAACCGCGTGATCCCGGGCGCAGCGACCGCATCTACGCCGATGCCGGCGCGCGCTTCACCCTGACCGATCCGGTTGGCCGGCGCCGCATCGCGCTGGAAACCCGGGGCAGCCGGTCGCTGGTGATCTGGAATCCCGGCGAGGCCGGGACCGCCGCCATCGCCGACCTGCCGGCGCAGGGCTGGCGGGAATTCCTGTGCGTGGAAACCGCCAACGCCGGCGCCGATGTCGTCCGTCTGGCGCCGGGTGCGGAACATCGACTGGGGCAGCGCCTGTCCGTCTCACCTTTGTAGACGAGAGATCCACTACACTGCGGCACCTTTTTTCCGCCGTGCGTATCCCGTGACCGATGCCCCGCCTGTCAGCGGCCGCCGCGCCGCGCTGATCTTCATTTTCGTCACCGTCCTGATCGACATCCTGTCGTTCGGCGTGATCATTCCCGTGCTGCCCGGCCTGGTGCGCGAGTTCGTCGGTGGCGACTTCGCCAAGGCGGCCTGGTGGGTCGGCATCTTCGGCACCCTGTTCGCGATCATCCAGTTCGTGTCCTCGCCGATCCAGGGCGCGCTGTCGGATCGTTTCGGCCGCCGGCCGGTGATCCTGCTGTCGTGCTTCGGCCTGGGCGTGGACTTCCTGCTGATGGCGCTGGCGCAGTCGCTGCCGTGGCTGCTGATCGCGCGCATCTTCTCGGGCGTGTTCTCGGCCAGCTTCACCACCGCCAACGCGTACATCGCCGACATCACCCCGCCGGACAAGCGCGCGCAGGCGTTTGGCATGATCGGCGCGGCATTCGGCGTGGGCTTCATCATCGGCCCGATCATCGGTGGCCAGCTGGGTGCGATCGATCTGCGCCTGCCGTTCTGGTTCTCGGCCGGGCTGGCGCTGCTGAACTTCCTGTACGGCTGGTTCGTGCTGCCGGAATCGCTGCCGAAGGAAAAGCGCACGCCGCGCTTCGACTGGTCACACGCCAATCCGATCGGTTCGCTGGTGCTGCTGAAGCGCTACCCGCAGGTGTTCGGCCTGGCAGCGGTGGTGCTGATCGCCAACCTCGCCCACTACGTGTACCCGAGCATCTTCGTGTTGTTCGCCGAGTACCAGTACAAGTGGAATGAAAGGCAGGTGGCGTGGGTGCTGGCGATCGTCGGCGTGTTCAGCGTGATCGTGCAGGCGGGGCTGGTCGGACGGATCGTGCCGAAGTTGGGCGAGCGCCGCACGCTGCTGTTCGGCCTGGCCTGCGGCGTGGCCGGATTCTTTATCTATGGGCTGGCCGAAGCGGGTTGGATGTTCCTGGTCGGCCTGCCGATCAGCGCGCTGTGGGGATTGGCGGGACCGGCGACCCAGGCGCTGATCACGCGCCAGGTCGGTCCGGAAGTGCAGGGCCGCATCCAGGGTGCGCTGATGAGCCTGGTCAGCCTGGCCGGCATCGCGGGCCCGATGATGTACGCCAGCACCTTCGCCCTGTTCATCGGCAAGAACGCGCCGGCGCACCTGCCGGGCGCACCGTGGATGCTGGCGTCGCTGCTGCTGTTCATCGGCCTGCTGGTGGGGTGGCGTTTCGCCCGGCCGGCGCCGGTATCGCACGCCTGATCATCCGGACCCGCCGAGGGACTCAACCTCCGGCACTGTTCGCCGTGCCCGCGATGGGAGATGCTCGCGCCGGAGACATACGACGAGGTGACCCCATGCGCGGAATGATGTTGCTTGCCCTTGCAGTGGTGCTGGCCGGTTGCGCCAGCCAGCCCGAGTACTACGACACCAACGCGGCGGTGGACATGAATCCGCTGTGCGCCGGCCGCCCGGACAATCCGAATGATCCGGTGTCGAAGGACTGCGAACGCACCAGTGGCGTGCGCTGGTCGCAGGATGAGAAGAGCAGCCAGCCGCTGGATCTGAGCGGGGCGAAGAAAAAGGACGACTGAGGCGCGTCGCCCGGCGAGCGCATTCCGCGCCGGGAGGCGGCCTGCCGGCGCGCAGGCCGGAGGCCACCTCCCTCCACCGCCGACCACGCCCCGGACGGGAGAGAGACTTCATTCGGGGCGTAGGCCGGCGATGCCGCGTCAGTCGTTTTCGACGTGGACGATCGCGCCGCTGGTGGCGTCCAGATGGATCTCAACGTCATTGCCGTCGGCGCGCTCGGCCTCGGCCTTCCACATGCCGTCGTCGAAATCGACGTCATGCACCTTGGAGTAGCCGGCGGCGGCCAGTTTCGCCTTGATGTCGTTCTCGCTGAAGTTGGACACCAGCGCCTCGGCCTTAATGTCGCCGTTGGCCGGATTCACGCGCACGTCGACGCGATTGCCGTCCGCACTGGTGGCGTCGGTCTCCCACATGCCGTCCTCGAAATCGAGGTCGTCCATGCGGGTATAGCCTTTCTCGGTCAGCAGCGCCCGTACCTGCGGTTCGGTCATCGCGGCCTTGGCGGGATCCTGCGCCTGCTGGGTTTGCGCCTGCGCCAGCAGCGGTGTGGCGGCCAGCGCCAACGACAACAACCAGAGCTTGCGGGAAGGGCGGATGAAGGAAAGCGTCTGCATGGTTCGCTCCTGTCGGGAGGGAACCCAATCCTGCCGCCGTCGACTTCACCGGCGGATGAACCCGCTGGAAAGACGGCGTGAACCGTTCGGCGAAATGAAAACCGCGTGAGCGCGGCGTTCTATCCGCGTCGCCAGATCAACAGCGTCACGACGCCGGCGATCAGACCCCAGAACGCCGATCCGATGCCCGCGATGGTCAGGCCCGAAGCCGTCACCAGGAAGGTGATCAACGCGGGTTCACGATGCGATTCCTCGCGCAGCGCCGCCGACAGGCTGTTGCCGATCGTGCCCAGCAGGGCGATGCCGGCGATCGCCATGATCAGTTCCTTCGGGAACGCGGCGAACAGCGCGGCCACGGTGGCGCCGAAGATGCCGACCAGCACGTAGAACACGCCCGCCGCGATCGCCGCGACGTAGCGCCGATCCGGATCCTCGTGGGCTTCGCGGCCCATGCAGATCGCGGCGGTGATCGCGGCCAGGTTCAGCGCGAACGCGCCGAACGGCGCCAGCAGCAGGTTCGCCACGCCGGTCCAGCCCACTGCCGGCGAGATCGGAATCGCATAGCCGGAGGCGCGGATCACCGCCACTCCGGGCACGTTCTGAGACGCCATCGTCACCACGAACAGCGGCAGCGCGATGCCGAACAGCGCGGGCAGCGAGAAGCTCGGGAAGATGAAGATCGGCTTCGCCAGTTCCCAGCTCAGCCCGTCGGTCTTCAGCTGGCCGAGCCCGGCGGCGAAGGCGATGCCGACCAGCAGGGTGAGGATCACCGCGTAGCGCGGCAGCAGCCGGCGCGCGAGCAGGTAGACCACGAACATGGTCAGCGCCATGCCCAGCTGGGTCTTCATGGCGACGAAGGCGTCCAGGCCGAAGCGCAGCAGCACGCCGGCCAGCATGCCCGAGGCCAGCGACACCGGGATGCGGCTGATGGTCTTCTCGAACAGGCCGGAGAAACCGGCGGCGGTGATCAGCCCCGCCGAGATCAGGAACGCGCCGATGGCATCGGACAGAGGCAATCCCGCCGCGCTGCTGATCAACATCGCCGCGCCCGGCGTGGACCAGGCGGTCACCACCGGCATGCGGTAGCGCAGCGACAGGCCGATGCAGGTCAGGCCCATGCCAAGGCCAAGCGCCCACATCCACGAACTGATTTCCGCCGGCGACGCGCCCAGCGACTGCGCGGCCTGGAACACGATGACCGCCGAACTGGCGAAGCCCACCAGCACGGTGACGAAACCGGCGGCGACGGCGGACAGGGAGAGATCGCGCAACAGGTGGCGCGGCGGGGAAGCGTTGGACATGGCGATGCCGCTCAACGGAACCGGAGCATTGTCGCTCAGGGATGCGGGGGGAAGAAGGTGTGGAGTGGTTGGGCAGGTGGAAATGGGGGGAATGCCGGGTTCCTGGTTCGTTTCACTTTGCGGGTGGGGAAGGTGGTAGTGCGGTTGTGTTGGGTTGCTGAGGGGTGGAATTTGTACGGCTGGCCCCCACCCCAGCCCTCCCCCGCGAGCGGGGGAGGGGGTTGTGTCCTGGTGGTGATATGGAGATGGAGCGCAGCCGCTTTGGCCCCTTCCCCCGCTTGCGGGGGAAGGCTGGGATGGGGGCGCTCGCAGGAAGCGTGGCCCGCAGCATCGGAGCAAGCTCCGCTCTACGCGATCAAACCGGGATGCGCGATCAGCGTTTCGTCGCGCGCAGTGCCACCGCCGCCAGCCAGCGCCTGGCCACCATCGGCGAGGTCATGCACACCGCTTCGTCGGTGACGGTGGTGACCGCGCGCTCCAGCAACTGGATGTCGGCTTCGTGCTGGCGCGCCACGTGCGGATCCTCGAAGAAAATCACCCGCTGGCAGCGATGCTCCAGCACGCGATCGGCAATTTGCGCGTCGCCGCCCATCGGGCCGCTCTGGTAGCGCTCGGCCCAGGGTTTGTCCTGCGGCCAGCCGCGGCTCCACGCCAGTTCGTTGAGGCGTTGGCCGGTGGTGCCGGTGGCGACGCGGTGGGCGAAGCGCGAGAGCTGATCGAAATGCTCGGCGGCGAAGGCCAGCATCTGCGGCTTCATCGCGTCGTGTGCGATCAGCGCCAGGGTCTGGTCCTCCAGTGCGTGGAAACGATCGGCACCGGGATCCGGCACGAAGCCGGCATGGATGCGTTCCATCTCCACCCAGTCGCGCGCCGAGGCGACGGTCGACAGGAACGGCTTGCCGTGGATCACGCATTGCCGCTTGAGCGCGATCGCTTCGGGAAAGATGGAAGAAGGATCCACCGGATCGATCAGGTAGATCGCGCCATCCAGATTGCGCTCGGCGCCTTCCAGCCCGACCACTTCCGCGACCAGCTTCATCAGCCCGCCTTCGCGGCCATAGGGATAGCGGCGCAGTTGTGGATAGTTCGCCAGCATGCCGGCGGCGGCGATCGCGTCGTAGGTGCGCCCGACCGCATGCAGGCCCAGCTTCAGTTCGCGGATGCCGGACTCGCTGGCGCGCAGCCAGCGGAACAATGCGGCGTCTTCGTTGTGGTGATGCAGGCGGTTGGCGGCAAGACCCAGGCGCATGGACGGGGCGTCGAAGGGAAAGCGCTAGTCTAGCGATCCCGCGTGTGCGGCACAGGTGGGCTCCGGCCCACCATTGCCATACCAATTCAACAACGCCCGCGAGTGAACGCGGTGGGTCGGTGTGAAGACCTATTCCGCCAGCATCTCCGCGATGCTTGCCGCCGCGTCGCGCCCTTCGGCGACCGCGGTCACCACCAGATCCGCGCCGCGCACCGCGTCGCCACCGGCGAACAGCTTCGGGTTCGTGGTCTGGAACGGCAGGCGATCGCCGCCACCGGCGACGATGCGTCCGTTCGGCGTGCCTTCCACGCCCTGCGTGGCCAGCCATTCGGGCACGGTCGGCGAGAAACCGAACGCGATGATCACCACGTCGGCCTCCAGCAGCGATTCGCTGCCCTCGATCGGCACCGCGCCCTGGCGGCCGCGCGCGTCCGGCTCGCCCAGGCGCGTTTCGACGACCTCCACGCCGACGACCTTGCCGTCGGCGTCGCCGCGGATCGCCAGCGGCTGGCGGTTGAACAGGAAGCGCACGCCTTCCTCGCGCGCGTTGGCGACTTCGCGCGCCGAGCCGGGCATGTTGGCCTCGTCGCGGCGGTAGGCGCAGGTGACCTTGGCCGCGCCCAGCCGGATCGCGCTGCGCACGCAGTCCATGCCGGTGTCGCCGCCGCCCAGCACCACCACGCGCTTGCCGGCCAGATCCGGCAGCGCCAGCTTGTCTTCCCAGCCGGCGATCGGTCGACCCCAGGGATCATTGCCGCCGACGATGCGGCCGTTCTGCACCAGGAACGGCAGCGCCGGCAGCACGCCGTCCAGATCCTGCCCTTCCAGCCCGCCATCGGTGTAGCGATAGGCGCCGGTGCCGAGGAACACCGCGTCGTAATCGGCCAGCAGTTCCTCCAGGCTCACGTCGCGGCCCACTTCCACGCCCAGGCGGAACTCCACGCCCATCCCTTCCAGCACCTCGCGGCGGCGGGCGATGACGCTCTTCTCCAGCTTGAAGGTGGGAATGCCGAATTGCAGCAGGCCGCCGATCTGCTCGTAGCGGTCGTACACCACCGCGTGGATGCCGGCGCGGGCCAGCCGATCCGCGCAGCCGATGCCCGCCGGACCGGCGCCGATCACCGCCACCCGCTTGCCGGTCGGCTTGACGTCGCTCAGGTCCGGACGCCAGCCGTTGGCCAGCGCGGTGTCGGTGATGAACTTCTCGACCGCGCCGATGGTGACCGCACCGAATTCCTCCAGCGTGCAGGCGCCTTCGCACAGGCGATCCTGCGGGCACACGCGGCCGCAGACTTCCGGCAGCGGGTTGGTCGAATGGCAGAGCGCGGCGGCTTCCTCGATGCGGTTTTCCTGCACCAGTTGCAGCCACTGCGGAATCGCGTTGTGCACCGGGCATTTCCAACTGCAATACGGATTGCCGCAATCCAGGCAGCGCCCCGCCTGGTACTGCGCCTCGGGCTTGTCGAATTTCCCGTACAGCTCGCCCCAGTCGCCGGACGTGCGCAGTTCCAGCGGAATGCGCTGCGGCATGGTGCGGGGCAGTTCGAGGAACTGGAAGACGCTTTTCTTGCTCATGGCTGGACTCTCTGCCCCTTCCCCCGCGTGTGGGGGAAGGTCGGGATGGGGGCGCTTTTGCTTTCAGCAGTACGGGAGCGGGGCGTGCACGATGGCCCCCACCCCAGCCCTCCCCCGCAGGCGGGGGAGGGAGCTGTATCCGTGCGCGGTCGGGTTCTTCCAAAAGAAGCGGAAGGTGCCGTGCTCATGCACCGCCCCTTCCCCCGCGTGTGGGGGAAGGTTGGGATGGGGGCGCTTTTGCTTTCAGCAGTACGGGAGCGGGGCGTGCACGATGGCCCCCACCCCAGCCCTCCCCCGCAGGCGGGGGAGGGAGCTGCATCCGTGCGCGGTCGGGTTCTTCCAAAAGAAGAGGAAAGTGCCGTGCTCATGCACCGCCCCTTCCCCCGCGAGCGGGGGAAGGTTGGGATGGGGGCAGGCTCGCGATGCATCAGGCCGCCCTGCGCAGCGAATCCGTCAACGACTCCAGGCTGGCCGCTTTCGGCTTCACCAACCAGAACTTGCCGACGTAGTCGCGGAACTCGTCCAGGATCTGCTGCGCCCAGATGCTGCCGGTGAGTTCGCGATGGCGCTGGATCAGCTTGTGCAGGTGCTGGCGGTGGCTCTCGAAGCCTTCCGGCGAGATCCGGTGGATGTCGATCAGCTCGTGGTTGTAGCGATCGACGAAATCGCGATCCAGATCCAGCACGTAGGCCAGGCCGCCGGTGAAGCCGGCGCCGAAGTTCAGGCCCACCCGGCCCAGCACCATCACGATGCCGTCGGTCATGTATTCGCAGCAGTGATCGCCTGCGCCCTCGATGACCGCCAGCGCGCCGGAGTTGCGCACCGCGAAGCGCTCGCCGGCTCGGCCCGCGGCGAACAGTTCGCCGCCGGTGGCACCGTACAGGCAGGTGTTGCCGATGATCGGCGTATTGCGGGCTTCGAAGCGCGCGCCGCGCGGCGGACGCACCACCAGCCGGCCGCCGGCCATGCCCTTGCCGACGTAGTCGTTGGCTTCGCCTTCCAATTCCATCTGCAAGCCACCGGCGTTGAAAGCGCCGAAGCTCTGCCCGGCGGTGCCGCGGAAGCGCAGGTTGAGCGGCGCGTCGGCCATGCCCTGGTTGCCGTGCATGCGGGCGATCGCGCCGGACAGGCGGGTGCCGATCGAACGGTCGGTGTTGTGGATCAGGAACCGGTGCTCGCCGCCGGCCTTGCGCCGGATCGGTTCGGCCAGCAGGCCGTCGAGCTGGGTGGCCAGGCTGTCGGGCGACTCGTACAGGCGCTGGGCCGCGCAGCTTTCGCTGCCGGTCTGCGCGCCCTGCAGCAGGCGGGCCAGATCGATGCGCACGCCGGCGCGCGGCGAGGCGTCGATCTGCTCCAGCAGATCGGTGCGGCCGACGATCTCGTCCAGCGAACGCGCGCCCAGGTAGGACAGCCACTGGCGCACTTCCTCGCTGAGCAGGCGGAAGAAGTTCTCCACGCGCTCAGGCAAGCCGGTGAAGTACTGCGAGCGCAGGCGTTCGTCCTGCGTGGCCACGCCGGTGGCGCAGTTGTTGAGGTGGCAGATGCGCAGGTACTTGCAGCCCAGCACGATCATCGGGCCGGTGCCGAAGCCGAAGCTGTCCGCGCCCAGCAACGCCGCCTTGACCACGTCCAGGCCGGTCTTCAGGCCGCCGTCGGTCTGCAGCACGGTGCGCTCGCGCAACTGGTTGGTGACCAGCGCCTGGTGCGCCTCGGCCACGCCCAGTTCCCACGGCACGCCGGCGTAGCGGATCGAACTGATCGGGCTGGCGCCGGTGCCACCGTCGTGGCCGGAGATGGTGATCAGATCCGCGCCGGCCTTGACCACGCCGGCGGCAATCGTGCCCACGCCCGCGTGCGAGACCAGCTTCACCGAGACCAGGGCCTGCGGATTGACCTGCTTGAGGTCGTAGATCAGCTGGGCCAGATCCTCGATGGAGTAGATGTCGTGGTGCGGCGGCGGCGAGATCAGGCCGATGCCCGGGCGCGCGTAGCGCAGGCGGGCGATCAGTTCGTTGACCTTGTGGCCGGGCAACTGGCCGCCTTCGCCGGGCTTGGCGCCCTGGGCGACCTTGATCTGCAGCACCTCGGCATTGACCAGGTACTCGGGGGTGACGCCGAAACGGCCGGAGGCGACCTGCTTGATCTTGCTGCGCTTCTCGGTCCCGTAGCGCGCCGGGTCCTCGCCGCCCTCGCCGGAGTTGCTGCGTCCGCCCAGGCGGTTCATCGCGATCGCCAGCGCTTCGTGCGCTTCCGGCGACAGCGCGCCCAGGCTGATCGCGGCGGTGTCGAAACGGCGCAGCAGATCGCCGGCTTCGGCCACTTCCGACAGCGGCGTCGGGGTGGCGGCGGGCTTGAGACGCAGCAGGTCGCGCAGCGCCGAGGGCGGACGCGAGTTCACCGCGTCGGCGTACTGCTGCCAGTCGGCGGCCTCGCCGGTGCGGGTGGCGCGTTGCAGCGTCGTCACCACGTCCGGGTTGTACATGTGGTACTCGCCACCGTGGACGTACTTGAGCAGGCCGCCGATTTCCGGTTGCGCGCGATCGTTCCAGCCGCGCGCTTCCAGTTCGCGCGCCTCGGTGTCCAGGCGTTCGAAACCGACGCCGCCGATGCGCGCGGGGGTGTCGGCGAAGCACAGCTCGACCACGTCCGGATCCAGGCCGACGATCTCGAACAGCTGCGCGCCGCGGTAGCTGCTGATGGTGCAGATGCCCATCTTGGAGATGATCTTGGACAGGCCCTTGTAGATGCCCTTGCGGTAGCTGCGGCCGATCTGGGCCTGTTCGCCGCCCTTCTTCAGTTGCAGGATGCCGCGCCGGCCCAGGTCGAACAGGGTCTGGTAGGCCAGGTACGGATACACCGCGGTGGCGCCGTAACCGATCAGGCAGGCGATGTGGTGGGCGTCGCGAGCGGTGCCGGTCTCGATGATCAGGTTGACGTCGCAGCGCAGGCCTTCGCGGCACAGGTGGTGATGGACCGCACCGGTCGCCATCAGCGCATGCACCATCGGCCGGCCCTGCTGTGGCCGGCGATCGCTCAGCACCACCATGACCATGCCTTCGCGCGCGGCCTGCTCGACCTCGGCGCAGATGCGCTCGATCGCCGCCTTCAGGCCTTCCTCGACGCTGTAGGACAGGTCGATGTAGCGGTGCTTCTGATCGTACGGATCCATCTTCAGCAGCTGGCGCAGCTTGCGCTGGCTGAGCACCGGCGAATTGAGGATGACGTGGCTGACCGTCTCCGGGCCGGCGTGGAAGATGTTGGTCTCCTTGCCGAGCTGGGTCGCCAGCGACATCACGCAGTCTTCGCGCAAGGGATCGATGGGCGGGTTGGTGACCTGGGCGAAGCCCTGGCGGAAGTAGTCGTACAGCGGCCGGGTCTGCCGGCTCAGCACCGCCATCGGGGTGTCGTCGCCCATCGAGCCGGTGGCTTCCTGCTCGGTCTCGGCGAGCGGGCGCAGTACCTGCTCCACTTCCTCGCTGGTGAGCTGGAACAGCTTGTGGAAGCCGCGCAGGGTCTTCTCGTCGAACGGCGCGTCGGTGAGCGACGGATCGATCAGTTCGGTCTGCAGGTAGGTGACGCCATGGTGCAGCCATTGCTTGTATGGCGCGCGACCGCGGTTGATGCGATCCACCGCCTCGCTGTCGAGCAGGTCTCCGCGCTTCAGGTCGATGGCCATCATCTCGCCGGGGCCGAGCTTGCCCTTGCGGGTGACGCGTTCGGCGGGCACTTCCCACACGCCGGCTTCGGAGGCGACCAGGAAATGGCGATCGCTGGTCAGCATCCAGCGCGCCGGGCGCAGGCCGTTGCGATCCAGCATGCAGGCGGCGTAGCGGCCGTCGCAGGCGACGATGCCGGCGGGACCGTCCCACGGCTCGGTGTTGAGGCCGTAGAACTCGTAGAACGCGGCCAGGTCGGCGTCCTTGAATTCCAGCGACTGGGTCGCCGGCGGCACCAGGATGCGCAGCGCCTGCAGCAGATCCATGCCACCGGCGATCAGCAGCTCCAGCATGTTGTCCAGGCTCTGCGAATCGGAGCCGTGCATGGAAATGACCGGATCGAATTCGGCGATGTCAAAGCGCGGGGTCTTCCACACCTTGCTGCGCGCCTGCGCCCAGCGGCGGTTGCCTTCGATGGTGTTGATTTCGCCGTTGTGCGCGAGCAGCCGGAACGGATGCGCCAGCGGCCAGCGCGGCAGGGTGTTGGTGGAGAAGCGCTGGTGGAACACCACCGCGCTGCTGCCCAGGTCGCTGCGTTGCAGGTCTGGATAGAAGACCGGCAGCTTGTCCGGCAGCACCATGCCCTTGTAGCCGATGGCGTGCGGGGACAGGGTGACCACGTAGAAGTCGGAGACGTCCTTGCGCAGCTGCTGTTCGCCGCGACGGCGGGCGAGGAACAGGGCCAGGCCGAAGGCATCGTCATCCTGCTGGTCGCCGGCGTCGACGAAGATCTGTTCGATGCGCGGCAGGGTTTCCTTGGCCAGCACGCCGCAGACGCTGTCGTCGGTCGGCGGCACGCGCCAGCCGCGCGGCGTCACGCCGACGCGGCGCAGTTCGGCTTCCAGGGTGGCGCGACATCGATCCGCCTGCGCGGCGTCGTGGGGCAGGAACACCAGCCCGGCGGCGAAGCGCGCGCCGATCGTGATGCCGGCTTCCTGGGCCAGCGCGCGCAGGAAGGCATCGGGTTTTCGGATCAGCAGGCCACAGCCATCGCCGGTAAGCCCGTCGGCGGCGACGCCGCCGCGATGGGTCATCCGCGAAAGCGCGGCAATGGCGGTGTCGACCAGCGCACGCGAAGGCTGGTCATCCAACTGCGCGATCATGCCGAAACCGCATGCGTCGCGTTCGTCGTTCGGGTCGTAGAGCCCGTGGCGACTGCGAGGGGCCATCTCTGCCTCAAACCTTGCTGACGGCGACACCGTGCCCTGCCCACGCAGCGGCACTTCGAAATGTCACCGGAGTCCCGACTAAAGCACAGATGTTGCGGTGCCGCAACAGCGTTCCGACGAGTACGACGATAGTTACAGAAGCAACTTTTCCAGTGGATTTTCTTTGGTCTGCTGCGCGCGGCACGCGCGCCTGTTCACCCGCAGCCGACGCGCGCGACGCGTCGCTGCGTGTCGAGATACAGGTTGAGGCGGCCAGCGCGGAAATCCTGCACGCCGACCTGATCCACGCGCACGGCGCGCGCCATGTCGGCGCCAGCGGCCGCGCGCGCTTTCTCGATCACGCCGGCATCGATCGGCAGGCCGATGACGAGCTGCGCGGCGGAAGGATCACAGCGTGGCGGCAATGGGGCCCGGGCTACGGCGGCGGGCGGCGCGGATTTCGGCGGAGGCGTGGAACCGCAGCCTGCGAGCGCGGCGGCGAACAGCCATGCGAGGGTGCGGAGCTTGCTGGCCATGCGGGATCCCTTCCCGGTGCGTGCCGACGCCGGTGGCGTCGATGCGAATGGCGAGGATCTTAAGTGTTTCCGGATGCGCGTGATCGCGCGGGAAGTCATGGGGGCACGTTTTGCCCCCACCCCAACCCTCCCCCGCAGGCGGGGGAGGGAGTCGTGTCCGTGTTCCGATTCTTTTCCCGCGAACCGCGGAATGCCCGAACGATGGGAGAGGAAGCCGCGTCCGGGCCCGCTCACCTTCCTCGTGCGGGATCCGCCCCTTCCCCCGCCCGCGGGGGAAGGCTGGGATGGGGGCACTTTTTCCCGGGTATCGAAGCCCGATCAGCCGCAACGAACCGCCGTCACCACACCCTTGTCATCCAGGTCGATGTTCAGGCGACTGGGATTGAAGTCCATGGTGGCGGCCTCGCCCGGCTTGAGCGTACGCACGGCGTTGGCCTTCGCGTCCTTGCCGGCCTGCTCGGTGTCGGCGGGCGTGGCGGCCTTGCCGATGATCCACTGCGCCTGGGTGTCGTCGCAGCTGCCGCCGGGCGCGGGTGCGGTGCCGGTGGGATCGCTGCCGGGTTCGGGCGGTTGCGCGGCGGCGGCGGCGGCGGCCTGCGACTGTTCCGTGGCGGCCGTCTGTTCGTCGGGCGCCGGCGCCGAACAGGCGGCGAGCGTCAGGGAAAGCAACAGGGCGGGAATCGCGTAACGGGACATGCAGGCTCCAGTGGCAAACGGATGATGGGCCAAGCATCGCCCAGCTCACATTCGCATGTCGTTAACCGCACTCGTCGGCAGGATTGGGCATGCCCGGATCTCCCGAAGTCTTGAATGCTCTCGCCGACGCGGCCGCGCAGGCGCGCGAAGCCGGCCTGATTCATGTCAGCGATGCTGAACCGGGGATCCGCCGCCGGCGTGCCGGCAAGGGTTTCGTTTATCTGGACCCGGCGGGCGCGCGTGTCCGCGATGCGGCGACGCTGGAACGCATCCGCGCGCTGGCCGTCCCGCCGGCCTATACCGAGGTGTGGATCTGCCCGCATGCGCGCGGCCATCTGCAGGCCACCGGACGCGATGCGCGGCGGCGCAAGCAGTACCGCTACCACCCGCAATGGAGCGAAGTGCGTGGCAATGGCAAGTTCACCCGAATCGTTGCCTTCGGCCGTGCTCTGCCGCGCCTGCGTCGCCGGGTTCGTGCGGATCTGGCGCGGCCAGGCCATCCGCGCGGGAAGGTGCTGGCGATCGTGGTGGCGTTGATGGGCGCGACGCTGGTGCGGATCGGCAACGCCGGCTACGTGCGCGACAACGGTTCCTTCGGCTTGACCACCCTGCGCAATCGCCATGTCGAGTTCGTGCGTGGGGGCCGGGTGCGGCTTCGCTTCGCCGGCAAGGGCGGACAGGTGCACGACATCGCGGTGGATGATCGACGGCTGGTCCGCCTGGTGCGTGGCTGCCGGCAACTGCCCGGGCAATTGCTGTTCCAGTACCGCGATGACGATGGCCAGCTGCATCCGGTGGATTCGGGCGCGGTCAACGACTACCTGCGCGAGGCGATGGGCGAGGCGTTCACCGCCAAGGATTTCCGCACCTGGGGCGGGACCCTGGCCGCGTTCCAGCAGCTGGCGGCGATTCCGTTGCCGGCGCGCGGCGGTGAGCGCGCGCTGGCGCGGGTGCGGCAGACGGTCACCGAGGCGGTGGCCGGAATGCTGGGCAACACGGTGGCGGTGTGCCGCAAGGCCTATATCGACCCGTGCGTGTTCGAGGGCTGGCGCGACGGCCGGGTGGCGCGCTGCGCGGGAGACGCGCGCGGGCCCCGGCAATGGGAAGGCGCCGCGCTACGTTTTCTCAGCCGGGCCCACCGCGACGCCGCGCGTGCGGCGTCGGGCGGGAAGCGGAAAACGGCGAACGGGAAATGATCAGCCGCAGGCGACCCGGGTGATCTTGTTGTCCTTGTCCAGGTGCACGTTCACCCGGTCCTCGCGGTAATCCATGGTCACCGCCTGGTTCGGTCCGATCGGGCGGAACAGGCCCGCGCCGCTCTCGCGCCAGACGCGGCCCATGTTGGCCTGGTTGCCTTCCTGGCCGACGGCCCACTGCACGGCGTCGGCGTTGCACTTGCCCGAGCCGGGTGCGGGCGTGGCGGCTCCGGTGTCAGCTGATGGCGGGGTCGAGCTGCAGCCAGCCAGGGCCAGCGCGGCGGTGATGGCGGCGGAACCCAGCAAGGGACGTAGGGACATGGCGGCTTCCTTATCGGCGGGTGGATGGCGCGCATGGTATGCCGAACGCGACCGGTATTTCCGGGTGGGCCGTCGCGGGTTGGGCGGGCCTTTAAAGCGAAGAGCCAGCGCTTCTCAACAGCCGAATGGCTGGTCAATCCCCCTCAATCCCCCTTCTTCGAAGGGGGAGGCGGGTCAGTCGCGATAGATCCGCGGTGCGCGCTTCAGTCCGCACAGCAGCGAGTAGGCGCTGCCGTTGGCGTGGCGGGCCAGTTCGGTGACCGGCACCTGCGCGCCCCACAGTTCGACCGTGCTGCCCAAGCCCGCCTGCGGCACATCGGTCAGATCGACGGTGAGCATGTCCATCGACACGCGGCCGATCAGCCGGCTGCGCTGGCCGTCGATGGCGACCGGGGTGCCGGTGGGGGCGAAGTGCGGATAGCCGTCGGCGTAGCCGAAGGCGACCACGCCGACCCGGGTCGGGCGTTCGGTGACGAAGCCGCCGCCGTAGCCGATCGATTCGCCGGCGGCGAGGTCGCGCACGCTGATGATCTTCGATTCGGCGGTCATCACCGGACGCAGGCGATCGGCCTGTGGGTGGGAGGACGGGAACGGATTGGCGCCGTAAAGCATCAGGCCGGCACGACCCCAGTCGCCGCCGACCGTCGGCCAGCCGAGCAGGCCGGGCGAGTTGCACAGGCTGCGTTCGCCGGGCAGATCGTCCAGGGTCGCGGCGAAGGCTTCCACCTGTTGCGGCGTGCATTCGCTGTCCAGTTCGTCGGCGCGGGCGAAGTGGGTCATCGCCACCACCGAGGCCACCTGCGGCAGCGCGGCCAGTCGCTGCCAGGCGGCGCGATAGTCCTCCGGTGCCAGGCCGACCCGGTGCATGCCCGAATCCAGCTTCAGCCAGATCCGCAGCGGCTGTTCCAGCGCGGTGCTGGCGAGTGCCTCGATCTGCCAGTGGGCGTGAATCACGCACCACAGATCATGCGCGGCGATCACCGCCAGTTCGTCGGCCTCGAAGAAACCTTCCAGCAACAGGATCGGCGAGCGGATGCCGGCGCCGCGCAGGGCCAGCGCCTCTTCCAGACAGGCGACCGCGAAACCGTCGGCGGCTTCGGCCTCCAGCGCCTGGGCGCAGCGGACCGCGCCGTGCCCGTAGGCGTCGGCCTTGACCACGGCGAGGGAACGACCGCCGGCGAGTTCGCGGGCGATGCGGTAGTTGTGGCGCAGCGACTGCAGGTCGATCAGCGCGCGGGCTGGGCGCATGGTTCAGGCTGGGGGTCGTGGCCGCCGCGGCGCGCGCCGTAGCGGGAAATGTCGAGGCCTTCGCCGCTGATTTGCGGCATGCGCGAGGCCATCAGGTCGGCCAGGTAACGGCCCGAGCCGCACGCCATGGTCCAGCCCAGTGTGCCATGTCCGGTGTTGAGGAACAGGTTCGGGTATTGGGTCGCACCCACCACCGGCGTGCCGTCCGGCGTGGCCGGGCGCAGGCCGGTCCAGAAGCTGGCGCGGGACAGATCGCCGCCGCGCGGATACAGGTCGCCGACCACCATTTCCAGGGTCGCACGACGCTTCGGCGACAGCGACAGATCGAAGCCGGCCACCTCGGCCATGCCGCCGACGCGGATGCGATCGTCGAAGCGGGTGATCGCGATCTTGTAGGTCTCGTCGAGGATGGTCGACGTCGGCGCCATCGCCGCGTCGACGATCGGCAAGGTCAGCGAATAGCCCTTGAGCGGATACACCGGCAGGCGGATGCCCAGCGGCGCCAGCAGTCGCGGCGAATAGCTGCCGAGTGCCAGCACGTAGCGGTCGGCGGTTTCCCGCTTGCCGTCGATGCGCACGCCGCGGATGCGGCCGCCTTCGGTTTCCAGCGCCTCGATGGTCTGGCCGTAGCGGAACTCCACGCCGGCCGCCGCGGCCATCGCCGCCAGCCGCTGGGTGAACAGGTGGCAGTCGCCGGTCTGGTCGTTGGGCAGGCGCAGCGCGCCGACCAGCTTGTCGGACACGTTCGCCAGCGCCGGTTCGACCCGGGCGATGCCGTCGCGATCCAGCAGTTCGTAGGGCACGCCGTATTCGTCCAGCACCGCGATGTCCTTGGCCGCGCCATCGAGCTGGGCCTGGGTGCGGAACAACTGGGTGGTGCCGAGCTGGCGGCCCTCGTAGCCGATGCCGGTTTCCGCGCGCAGCTCGTCCAGGCAGTCGCGGCTGTATTCGGACAGGCGCACCATGCGCGCCTTGTTGATGGCGTAGCGCTCCCGGGTGCAGTTGCGCAGCATCTGCGCGAGCCACAGGTACTGGTTGGGGTCCAGGCCCGGGCGGATCGCCAGCGGCGCATGCTTGGAGAACAGCCACTTGAGCGCCTTGAGCGGCACGCCCGGCGCGGCCCACGGCGAGGCGTAGCCCGGCGAGATCTGGCCGGCGTTGGCGAAACTGGTTTCGCCGGCCGGGCCGGCCTGCCGATCGATGACGGTCACCTCGAAACCCGCGCGCGCCAGATACCACGCGCTGCTGATGCCGATGACGCCGCTGCCCAGAACCAGAACCCGCATGCCGATGCTCCCGCCAGTGATTCCGGACATTTCCCTGGCCTGGAGGCCGGGTTTCCGGAGTTCGGCGAGTATAGGGACGCGTGTATAGGGTTATTTTCCGTATTTGGTGGCAACATTGGGGAATTCCACCGAAAAGCCCGGTTTCCTTGGAGCCCCCATGACCCAGCGCCGCCGCGAACTGGACAAGATCGACCGCAACATCCTGCGCGTGCTGCAGGAGGAGGGGCGGATCTCCTTCACCGAACTGGGCGAACGGGTCGGCCTGTCCACCACGCCCTGCACCGAGCGGGTCCGCCGGCTGGAGCGCGACGGGGTGATCACCGGCTACTACGCCCGGCTGGATCCGCAGTACCTCAAGGCCAACCTGCTGGTGTTCGTGGAGATCAGCCTGGCCTACAAGTCCGGCGACATCTTCGAGGAGTTCCGCCGCGCCGCCCTGCGCCTGCCCAACGTGCTGGAATGCCACCTGGTCTCGGGCGATTTCGACTATCTGATCAAGGCGCGCATCTCGGAGATGGCGTCCTACCGCAAGCTGCTCGGCAGCACCCTGCTGACCCTGCCGCACGTGCGCGAGTCCAAGAGCTACATCGTGATGGAAGAGGTCAAGGAGACCCTCAGCCTGCCGGTGCCCGACTGAGTGTCGGGCGGCGCCGGGCTGAACGGTCCGGGATGACCATGGGCACATGACGCCCGCGCGGCGGACGGGAGTATCGTGGCCGCCTTTGTCCCGTTCCGAGGTTCGCCATGCACGCCCACCGCTGGATCCTGCTGACCGCCGCGCTGTGCGGCGCCAGCGCCTGCAACCGCACCCCCGAACCGGCCGCCGAGGCGCCCAAGGCCGAAGCACCCACCGCTGCGCCGGTCGTCGGCATCGATCTGGCCGGCCTGGACAAGGCGGTCGCGCCGGGTGACGACTTCGACGAATACGCCAACGGCGGCTGGCGCAAGAACGCGCAGATTCCGGACGACCGTTCCAGCACCGGCGTGTTCCTGGAGGTCTTCCAGAAAGCCGAGAAGCGCAACGCCGACCTGGTGCAGGGACTGGCCAAGGCCAACCCGGCCGCGGGCACGCCCGAGCGCAAGATCGCCGACTACTACGCCGCCTACATGGACGAAGCCGGCATCGAGCAGCGTGGCTTGGCCCCACTGCAGCCGTGGCTGGACAAGATCGACGCGATCGCCACGCCAGCCGAACTGTCGCGCTACATCGGCAGCACCGTGCGCGCCGACACCGATCCGCTCAACGCGACCAACTTCGCCACCGACAACCTGTTCGGCCTGTTCGTCGCCCAGGGCCTGGAAGATCCGTCGCAGAACGTGGGCTACCTGATGCAGGGCGGCCTGGGCATGCCGGATCGCGAGTACTACCTGGCCGCCGACAAGGACATGGCTGCCAACCGCGGGAAGTACCAGGCCTACATCGGCCAGATGCTGAAGCTGGCGGGTGCGAGCGACGCCGACGCGGCCGCCAAGGCCAAGGCGATCTTTGATCTGGAAATGAAGATTGCCCAAGCGCACGCCAACATCGTCGACAGCCAGGACGTGCACAAGGCGAACAATCCGTGGGAGACCGCGGCGTTCGCGAGCAAGGCGCCGGGCATCGACTGGCCGGCCTTCTTCGAAGGCGCCGGCCTGGGTGGACAGAAGACGCTGGTGGCCTGGCAGCCCAAGGCGATCACCCAGCTGTCCGCGCTGGTCGCCAGCCAGCCGCTGCAGACCTGGAAGGACTACCTGCGCTTCCACGCCATCGACCACAGTGCCGGCATGTTGCCCAAGGCCTATGCCGACGCCAGCTTCGAATTCCATGGCAAGACCCTGCAGGGCACGCCCAAGCAGCGGGATCGCTGGAAGCGCGCGATTGGCGCCACCAACGGTGCGCTGGGCGACGCCATCGGCCAGATCTACGTGAAGCAGTATTTCCCGGCCTCGTCGAAGGCGCAGGTCGAGGAGATGGTCAACAACATCCTGGCCGCGTTCCGCGAAGGCGTGGACAAGCTGGAATGGATGACCCCGGCGACCAAGGAAAAAGCCAAGGCCAAGGCCGCGACCATGCGCGTGGGCGTGGGCTATCCGGAAACCTGGCGCGACTACGCCTCGCTGGAAGTGAAGGCCGACGATCCACTCGGCAACGCGCGCCGCGCCGAGGAATTCGAGTACCGCCACCAGACCGCCAAGCTGGGCAAGCCGGCCGATCGCGCCGAGTGGTGGATGACGCCGCAGACGGTCAACGCCGTGCAGCTGCCGCTGCAGAACGCGATGAACTTCCCGGCCGCGATCCTGGAAGCGCCGTTCTTCGATCCCAAGGCCGATCCGGCCGCCAACTACGGCGCCATCGGCGCGGTGATCGGCCACGAGATCAGCCACGGCTTCGACAACACCGGCGCCGACTTCGACGACCAGGGCCGCCTGCGCAACTGGTGGACGCCGGAGGACGCCGCACACTTCAAGGCCGCCGGTGATCGCCTGATCGCGCAGTACAACGCCTATGAACCGCTGCCGGGCCTGCACATCAACGGCGAGCAGACCCTGGGCGAGAACATCGCCGACGTGTCCGGCCTGGCCATCGCCTACACCGCCTACAGGAAGTCGCTGGGCGGCAAGGAAGCGCCGGTGATCGACGGCCTGACCGGCGACCAGCGCTTCTTCATCGCCTACGCGCAGGCGTGGCGCACCAAGACCCGCGACGCGGCGCTGCGCGCGCAGGTGATCGGCGACGGCCACGCGCCGGGCCGCTACCGCGCCCAGACTGTGCGCAACGTCGATGCCTGGTATGCCGCATTCCCGTCCAAGCCGGGCGAGAAGCTGTTCCTGGAACCGAAGGACCGGGTCAAGATCTGGTAACCCGGCGGCAGCACCGCATCGCCTCGCTGGAAATCCCCGCAAGCGCAAACCGCTCCCTCCCCCGCCAGCGGGGGAGGGTTGGGGTGGGGGCCAGCCGGAAAATCCGCGCCCTGGCATCAGCCGCCAAGCCCATACACCGCTATCGTCGATCAGACAGCGATCGTTGGAAGCACCCCCATCCCGGCCTTCCCCCGCCAGCGGGGGAAGGGGCAACCGCCGAATCGCTGCAATTGGTCCGCACGTTGAGAGAGCGGAGAGGCAGACCGCTCCCTCCCCCGCTTGCGGGGGAGGGTTGGGGAGGGGGCCAGCCGGAAAAAAACTGCGCCCCGGCATCAACCGTCAAGCCCATACACCGCCATCGTCGATCAGACAGCGATTGCTGGAAGTGCCCCCATCCCAGCCTTCCCCC
The DNA here is from genome assembly GCF_052044485.1 of Pseudoxanthomonas sp. 22568. Taxonomy (NCBI): domain Bacteria; kingdom Pseudomonadati; phylum Pseudomonadota; class Gammaproteobacteria; order Lysobacterales; family Lysobacteraceae; genus Pseudoxanthomonas; species Pseudoxanthomonas sp. 22568. The sequence goes on along the minus strand of NZ_JBQENC010000014.1, from coordinate 29,573 downwards.
GCCAGCGGGGGAAGGGGCAACCGTCGAATCACTGCAATTGGTCTGCACGTTGAGAGAGCAGAGAGGCGGACCGCTCCCTCCCCCGCTGGCGGGGGAGGGTTGGGGAGGGGGCCAGCCGGAAAAAACCGTGCCCTGGCATCAGCCGCCAAGCCTGCACGCCGCCATCGTCGATCAGACACCGATTGCTGAAAGCGCCCCCATCCCAGCCTTCCCCCGCCTGCGGGGGAAGGGGCACAGCCGAATCGCTGCAATTGTTCTGCACGTTGAGAGAGCATGGCGACATTCGCCCTTTTCATGTCTCCCTTTCACCGCGCGCCGCCGGGTCCGATTGCGATGGCGTGCGCGGACAGGCATAGTCCGCCGGGCATGCGAAGCGACGCAGGAGCGCCATGAAGAACCGACCGGTCTCCCGTCCGGAACCCGATGACGAACAGCGCCGGCTGGCGGTACTGATCGATGCCGACAACGCCCAGCCCGCCGTCATCGAAGGACTGCTGGGCGAGATCGCCAAATACGGCGTGGCCAGCGTCAAGCGCATCTACGGTGATTTCACCAGCACCCGCATGACCCAGTGGAAGCAGGCGCTGCTGAAGCATTCGATCGCGCCGGTGCAGCAGTTCGCCTACACCAGCGGCAAGAACGCCACCGACAGCTCGCTGATCATCGATGCGATGGATCTGCTCTACACCCAGCGCTTCGATGGCTTCTGCCTGGTCTCCAGCGACAGCGATTTCACCCGCCTGGCCCAGCGCCTGCGCGAGGAAGGCCTGATGGTGTACGGCTTCGGCGAACGCAAGACGCCCGACGCCTTCGTCCAGGCCTGCGACAAGTTCGTCTACACCGAGGTATTGCGCAGCGAAACACCGGCCGCGCCACCGCCGCCCGCCAAACCGGCGAAGAAGGCGGCGAAGAAAGCCGGCGTGCCGAAGAACGGACCGACCCAGGCCGAGCCGACCGCCGCGCCGCCGCCGGAACCGGCGCGCGGCGAAGCGCTGCCGCTGCGGCTGATCCGCCAGGCCATCGAGGAAGCCTCCGACGATCAGGGCTGGGCGTTCCTGGGCACGGTTGGCAGCTATCTGATCAAGATCCGCCCGGACTTCGATCCGCGCCTGTACGGGCAGAAGAAACTCAGCGACCTGCTGAAGCAGCATCCCCGCCACTTCGAAGTGGAAGAGCGCGGCGGGGATGGCGGCGCCAGCCGGCGCTTCTACGTGCGCTGGCGCGACTGACCCCGGGAGCGGCGCGATGATGGAAGACAAGCCCCATGCGCCTTCCTGCGATCGCAACCGCGATCCGATCCTGGCGGTGCTGCGCCATCACTTCGCCGAAGTCCGCCGGGTCCTGGAAATCGGCAGTGGCACCGGCCAGCACGCGGTGTACTTCGCGATGAAACTGCCGCGCCTGGTCTGGCAGTGCTCGGACGTCGCCGACAACCTGCCCGGCATCCGCCAGTGGCTGGACGAAACGGATCTGCCGAACACGCCGCCGCCGCTGGAACTGGACGTGGATGGCCAGTGGCCGGCGCAACGTTTCGACGCGGCTTTCAGCGCCAACACCCTGCACATCATGGGCTGGGCCTCGGTGCAGGCGTTCTTCGCCGGCCTGGGCGGCGTGCTGGGGGCGCGCGCCTCGTTGATCGTCTACGGTCCGTTCAACTACGAAGGCCGCTACACCAGCGAGAGCAACCGCGAGTTCGACGCCTGGCTGAAAGCGCGCGATCCGGCTTCGGGCATCCGCGACTTCGAGTCCGTCGATGCGTTGGCTCAGGCCCAGGGGTTCCTGCTGATCGACGATGTCGCCATGCCGGCGAACAACCGCTGCCTGGTCTGGCGCAAGGTCTGACGAGGACCGGACGCGTCACGGCGGGTCGCCGCGTTCATGGCGAACGGCTAGGATGAATGCAACGTCACAGGGGAACGCGCGCGGAATGTCCAGGTTGCCATTGGGGTTGTTGTGTTCGTTCGGTCTTTTCCTGGGCGGTCCGCTTGCCGCGCAGCCGGCCTCGATACCGGCACCCGCTTCGATGTCCCTCTCCACGCAGGACTATCCCGGCACGTTGCGACTCGACGTCGACGCCAGCGATATCGACCGGCGCATCCAGCGCGTGCGCGAACGCATTCCGGTCGCCGCGGGGCCGCTGACCCTGTGGTATCCGAAGTGGATTCCCGGCAACCATGCGCCGACCGGACCGATCAACCAGATCGCCGGGCTCGTCATCACCGGCAACGGCCAGCGCATCGCCTGGCGCCGCGATCCTGGCGACATGTATGCGTTCCAGCTGGACGTGCCGGCGGGCGTGGCGGAGATCGAGGTCGCCTTCCAGTATCTGTCGCCGACCTCCTCGTCGCAGGGCCGCGTGGCGATGACGCCACGGATGCTGTCGCTGCAATGGCATCGCGTGTTGCTGTATCCGGCGGGCCATGATGCGCGCCGCATCCGCGTCACCCCGACCCTGCGCGTGCCGGCGGGTTGGGAGTCGGCGACCGCGCTCGCGGTGGAGGCACGTGATGGCGCCGAACAGCGTTACGCCACCACCGATCTGTTGACCCTGATCGATTCGCCGGTCTACGCCGGCCAGCACTTCCGCCGCTTCGATCTGGACACTGGCGCCACGCCGGTGCGCCTCAACGCGATGGCCGACACCGCCGCGCAGCTGGACGCCTCGCCGGCGATGCTGCAGGCGCACCGCGCGCTGGTGACGCAGGCTGATCGGGTATTCGGCCCGCGTCCGTTCGCGCACTACGACTTCCTGCTGGCGCTGTCCGACAGCTTCAGTGGCATCGGCCTGGAGCACCGCCAGTCCAGCGAGAACGGCACTTACGCCGACTACCTGCGCGGCGATGCGGCCTTCATCGACAACGATCTGCTGCCGCACGAATACGTGCATGCCTGGAGTGGCAAGTTCCGTCGTCCGGACACCACTTGGGCGCCGCACTACAACAGCGCCATCGACAACTCGCTGCTGTGGGTTTACGAGGGACAGACCCAGTATTGGGCGGTGGTGCTGGCCGCGCGTGCCGGATTGTGGACGCCCGAGCAGGCGCGCGCGGTGCTGGCAAACACGCTGGCGACCGCGGCCACCCAGCCGGGCCGCGACTGGCGCGACCTGCAGGACACCGTGCACCAGGGCATCGTCGACTACAACGATGCACCGCAAGCCTGGTCGAGTTGGCAACGCGGCTACGACTTCTATTCGGAAGGCTCGCTGCTGTGGCTGGCGGTGGACGCGCGCCTGCGCGAACAGTCGCGCGGCCGCCGCAGCCTGGACGACTTCGCCCACCGCTTCCACGCCGGCGCCAGCGCCGACGCGGCGATTTCGTTGTACGGCTTCGACGACGTGGTGCGGGTGCTCGACGAAGTGCAGCCCGGCGACTGGCGCGGCTTCCTGCGCGAGCGGCTGGATGGGCAGGGTGCCGCCTCGCCGCTCGATGGACTGGAGCGTGCCGGCTGGCGGCTGGCCTATACCGATGAACCGAATCCGGCCATCACCGACGCGGAGGGCGCGGGCGGCAATGATGACCTGCGTTTCTCGATCGGTTTGAAGGTCGCCTCCGACGGCGAAATCCAGGAGGCGATCTGGAACTCGCCCGCCTTCACCGCCGGACTCGCGAAGGACATGACGGTGATCGCGGTGGACGGCCTGGCCTACACCGGCGAGCGCCTCAAGCGCGCCATCATCGCCGCCAAGGCATCGCCGCAACCGATCGAACTGCTGGTGCGCCAGGGCGAGCAGTACCGCAGCGTCCGCATCGACTACCGCGACGGTCTGCGCTACCCGCACCTGCAACGCATCCCCGGTACCGAGGACCGGCTGTCGAAAATCCTGGCGCCGCGCTGATACCCGCTTTCCTGTAGGAGCGACGTCAGTCGCGACCGTAGACTTGCCTCGTCCGTACGTACGTGGTCGCGACTGACGTCGCTCCTACAAAGTGCCGCAAAGCGGACAGGGTCACGGGATGAATGTCTGCTCCGGGTCGTCGAAGGACTTGAACTCCAGCGCGTTGCCGGAGGGGTCGAACAGGAACATGGTGACGTGCTGGCCGGGCTTGCCCTTCAGGCGCAGGTGCGGTTCTTCGTGGAAGTCGACCTGCGCGTCCTTCAGCCGCCGCGCCAGCGTTTCCCAGGCCGGCCGATCCAGGTTCATGCCGAAATGCGGCACCGGCACCGCCTCGCCGTCGAAGCGGCCGTTGTGCAACGGCTGGCCGTCGCCGCCGATGTGCGCGACCAGGTGATGGCCGAAGAAATCGAAGTCCTGGTAGGAGATGTCGCTGCGGCCCTGCGGGCAGCCGATGATGTCGCCGTAGAAATGGCGCGCCTCGTCCAGGTCGCGGACCGGGAAGGCGAGATGGAACTGGGTGATGTTGCTCATGACGCGGCTTCCAGTTGTGGCGTGTACGCGTCGAGGATGTTCTGCCAGAACAGGTTCCAGGCGGAAATGCTGCGCTCGTAGCCGCGCGCCAGTTCGGGCAGCACGCCGGGATCGTGGCGCAGGTATTCGTCGATGGCCGCGCGAGTCAATTCGCCATGGATGATGTCCTCTTCGCCGGTATGGATGGTCCAGAACTCCCAGTCGACGCGGTCGGCGTTGGCGACCAGATACGGATTGCGGCGCATGTGCTCGAACATCACCGACAGGTAGGTCTGGCACAGGCATTCGCCGCCCATGCCGCGCAGGCCGACGCCGAAGGCGATCGGGTTGTTGGCCATGTCGCGGGTCAGCCCCTTGAGGATGCGCTCGTTGGCCATCAGCGGTCGTTCCAGTTCCTCGGGCGCGACGCCGATGGTGGCGAGGAAGCGGTCGTACACGGCCGGATGGGCGCGCTCGGGATCGCCTTCGCCCAGTTCCTCGGCGAGGATCTGTCCGAGCAGGCTGCGCAGTCCGCCGAACGGCAGGCGCGCCACCAGCAGGGCGAGATCGCTGATGTAGTCGATGGTGAAGAACCGGTACTGGATGCACACCTGGCGCAGCGCGTCCGGGGAGAGATCGGCGAGTACCTGCATCCGTTGCGCGGCGAGGGATTCGGTCGCCTCCTTGGCCTTGTCGGCGAACTGCCAGAACTGATCGCGGGTCATCGATTGGGCTTGCATGAATCGTTCCTGGGGGAAGGAAAATGGCCGGGGCGCGGCAATCTCTGCCGTCGACCCCGGTGGACGATGATGGGTAGCGAAGACGTGAGCAGAACGTGCACGCATCGCAAAGATCCGCGTGCCTTCACATGCTGGCGACATGCCCGTGCCGATCGCGCGACGAACGTTCAACGGATGCGTATTCATCGATGTGGACCGAATTGCCACGAGGCGTGACAAACATGAGGCGCGCATGAAGACTCGCGTCGCCATCGCCTGTTCAGCCGGCGGAGTGAAGAGAATTGCACCTTGCGCGTGCGCGGCCACGCTAGCATCGGCGCGCGCTGCACCGGGAGTCCATTGCTTGCGGTCGTGGATGCGTTGCCCAACCCGCCGAGGCGATCGGCATGGAGTTCCCGCGCACATGCAAGAACCGATATTCCGCAATGATTCGACCACCGCCACCACGCAGGACACCGTCAGGAGTGTTCCGCTGCTGTGGACCAGCGGCTGGGATTCGACCTTCCAGCTGCTGCGGCTGCTGCTCCTGCATCGCCTGCCGGTGACGCCGTACTACCTGGAGGATCCCTCGCGCGCGTCGACGGCCACCGAACGCCGCAGCATCCAGCGCATCACCGCGGCGCTGCACGAATCGCATCCGGAAACCCGCGCGTTGCTGCGGCCACTGCGGGTGTTCCAGGTGGCGGAACTGGCGCGGGACCCGGTGATCACCGAGGCGCTGCGCGAGGTCCGATCGCGGGTCTACATCGGCAGCCAGTACGAATGGCTGGCGCTGTTCTGCCGCCAGCACGCGCCAGCGGGCATCGAGCTGAGCGTGCACGTGGACGACAAGGTGCAGGCGCTGCTGGCGGACTTCGTGCAGCCGTTCGAGACCGCCGGCGGCTATCGCAGCCACCGCGTCGAATCGCGCCACGCGGGCACCGCCGAACACACCCTGTTCCATCATTTCGGCTTCCCGCTATTCCAGATCGACAAGCGAGCGATGGAGCGCGAAGCCGAAGCCGCCGGCTGGCACCGGCTCATGGACATGACCTGGTTCTGCCATCGGCCGGTGAACGGCAAGCCCTGCGGTGCCTGCGCGCCTTGCGTATACACGATCGAGGAAGGCCTGGCATGGCGGGTGCCGCGTTCGCGCCGGATGCTGTCGTTCTTCTATCGCAAGCTGGCGTTGCCGCTGAAGCCACCGTTGCGCGCCGCGCTGGCCTCGGTGCGGCGGCGGTAACCGCGCGCATCGGTTCGGAAAAGAAAAAACCCCGCCGAGGCGGGGTTTTTGGTCAGGCGACCTGGACGACGTGCAGCGCCCTGGGGTTGTTCCATTGTGCGAGCAGTTCGGCCTCGCGCGCCTTGGCCTCGTGCAGGTGGCGTTCCTTGACGTGGCCATAGCCGCGGATGTGCTCGGGAATACTGGCGATATCCACTGCCAGGCCCAGGCGATCGGCATCCAGCGAACCGAGCAGCTGATCCAGGGTGCGTTCGTAATCGCTGATCAGCTGGCGCTCGCCGCGGCGCTCGGCGGTGCGGCCGAACACGTCGAAGGCACCGCCGCGCAGGAAGCGCAGCTTCGCCAGCAGTCCGAAGGCCTTGAACACCCACGGGCCGTATTCCTTCTTCATCAGGCGGCCCTGCGCGTCCTTCTTGGCGAACAGCGGCGGCGCCAGATGGAAGTGTACTTCATAGTCGCCCTCGAACTGCTGCTGCAGGCGGCGCTGGAACTCGCCGCTGGTGTACAGCCGCGCCACTTCGTACTCGTCCTTGTACGCCATCAGCTTGAAGAAGTAGCGGGCGACCGCCTCGGTCAGCGCGGTGGAACCCGGCGCCTTCACGTTCTCGGCGGCGCGCACGCGGGTGACCAGATCGCGGTAGCGGCTGGCGTAGGCGGCGTCCTGGTATTCGGTCAGGAAGGCCACGCGGCGCGCGATCAGTTCGTCCAGCGAGCGCGACAGGCGCAGGTCGTCCAGCGGCAGGAACGCGACTTCGCCACCGATGGCGCCGCCTTCCGGCAGGCCACGCAGTTCGCTCTCGTTGTCCGGGTTGCGCGGCGCGGCGTTGGCGCCCCACTCGGTGCTTTCCCATTCGCCCGGCGGCAGGATCCGCAGGTTGCGCGGGGTGCGTTCGGACTCGGTCTGGGCATTGCGGATCAGGCCGGCGGCTTCTTGTACCGCCTGCGGATCGACCACGGCCAGGCGGCCCCAGGCGAAGGCGCGCCGGTTCATTTCGATCGCCGCGCCGTTGAGTTCGACCGCGCGCATGATCGCGTCGAACGAAATCGGCACCAGACCCTGCTGCCAGGCGTAGCCGAGCATGAACAGGTTGGCGGCGATCGCGTCGCCCATCAGCGCGGTGGCCAGCTGGGTGGCGTCGACCAGCATCGGATCGCGGCCGCCCAGCGCCACCTTCACGCCGGTGATGATGTCGGTGGCCGGGAACTGCATGTCCGGACGGGTGGTGAAGGTGCCGGGCATCGCCTCGTAGGTATTGAGCACCACCTGCGAGCGCTCGCCGCGCACCTTCGACAGCACCCAGTAGTCGTTCACCACCACCATGTCGCAACCCAGCACCAGATCGGCTTCGCCGGCGGCGATACGCACGGCGTGGATGTCCTCCGGGCTGCGCGCGATGCGGATGTGGGTGGTCACCGCGCCGCCCTTCTGGGCCAGGCCGGTCTGATCCAGCACGCTCGCACCCTTGCCTTCCAGGTGCCCGGCCATGCCCAGCAGCGCGCCGATGGTCACCACGCCGGTGCCGCCGACGCCGGTGATCAGGATGTTCCAGGGCTGGGCCAGATCCGACTTGAAGGCCGGTGCGGGCAGGTTCTCCAGCTTCTCGGCCGCGCTGACTTTCTTGCCCTTGCGCGGGTTGCCGCCGTGGACGGTGACGAAGCTGGGGCAGAACCCGTTGACGCAGGAAAAATCCTTGTTGCAGTTGGACTGATCGATTTCACGCTTGCGCCCGAATTCGGTTTCCTTCGGCAACACCGACACGCAGAAGCTCTTCACGCCGCAGTCGCCGCAGCCTTCGCAGACCAGCGTGTTGACCATCGTGCGCTTGGCCGGATCCGGCATCTTGCCGCGCTTGCGGCGGCGGCGCTTCTCGGTGGCGCAGACCTGGTCGTAGATGAGGATGGAAACACCCTTCACCTTGCGCAGCTGCTTCTGCACCACTTCCAGCTGGCCGCGATCATGGAACTCGACACCGGTGGGGAACAGCTCGCGGCGGCTCCACTTGCGCACGTCGTCGCTGACCACGACGATGGTATCCACGCCTTCGGCGCGCATCATGTGGGCGATCTGCGGCACGCTCAGGGTGCCGTCGACCGGCTGGCCGCCGGTCATCGCGACCGCGTCGTTGTAGAGGATCTTGTAGGTGATGTTGACGCCGGTGGCGACCGACTGCCGCACCGCCAGCGAACCGGAATGGAAGAACGTGCCGTCGCCGAGGTTCTGGAACACGTGCTCGGTTTCGGTGAATGGCGCCTGCCCCGACCAGGTGACGCCTTCGCCGCCCATGTGGGTGAAGGTGTCGGTGTCGCGATCCATCCACGTCACCATGTAGTGGCAGCCGATGCCGCCGAGCGCGCGCGAGCCTTCCGGCACCACCGTGGAGGTGTTGTGCGGACAGCCGCTGCAGTAGTGCGGCACGCGCGGGAAGCTGGCGCGCGGCAACGCGAGCTCGGCTTCCTTGTCCTCCATCCAGCGCAGGCGCTGCTCGATGGATTCATTGGTGAAGAAACGCTGGATGCGCCGGCCGATCACGCCGGCGATGGTGGCCGGGGTGAGTTCGCCGGTGGACGGCAGGATCCACTCGCCGGCCTCGTCGTACTTGCCGACGATGGACGGACGCTGGCCCGCGCTGGCCGGCCAGTTGTAGAAGTACTCCTTCATCTGCCGCTCGATGAAGGCGCGCTTCTCTTCCACGACCACGATGTCTTCGAGTCCGCGCGCGAACTCGGCGATGCCGATCGGCTCCAGCGGCCAGGTCATGCCGACCTTGTACACGCGGATGCCGATGTCGGCGCAGGCGCGTTCGTCCAGGCCCAGGTACTCCAGCGCCTGCAGCACGTCCAGGTAGCTCTTGCCGGTGGTGACGATGCCCAATCGCGCGCGCGGCGAATCCAGCACGATCCGATCGATGCCGTTGGCGCGGGCAAACGCCTGCGCGGCCTTGACCGCGTAGCGGTGCAGGCGCATTTCCTGATCCAGCGGCGGGTCCGGCCAGCGGATGTTGAGACCACCGGCGGGCATGTCGAAATCCTCCGGCAGCAGGATGGTGCGCGCGAACGGATTCACTTCCACCGACGCCGAGGATTCCACCGTCTCGGCAATCGTCTTGAAGCCGACCCAGCGGCCGGTGTAGCGGCTCATCGCCCAGCCGACCAGGCCCATGTCGAGGATGTCCTGCACGCCGGCCGGGTTGAGCACCGGCATCATCGCGCTGACGAACTCGTCTTCCGACCCATGCGGCAGGGTCGAGCTGCGGCAGGCGTGATCATCGGCGGCCAGCGCCAGCACGCCACCGTGCCGGGAGGTGCCGGCGGCATTGCCGTGCTTGAACACGTCGCCGCAGCGATCCACGCCCGGTCCCTTGCCGTACCACATCGAGTACACGCCATCGACCTTGGCGCCGGGGAACAGGTTGGTCTGCTGGGTGCCCCAGACCATGGTCGCGCCGAGATCCTCGTTGAGGCCGGGGGTGAACTTCACCGCCGCCGCTTCCAGATGCTTGCGCGCGCGCCACAGCTCCAGGTCGAAACCGCCCAGCGGCGAACCGCGGTAGCCGCTGATGAAGCCGGCGGTGTTCAATCCGGCGGCCTGATCGCGCAGGCGCTGCATCAGCGGCAGCCGGACCAGCGCCTGCACGCCGCTCAGGTAGATGCGGCCGTCGGTGCGGGTGTACTTGTGTTCGAGGGTGTAGTCGTTGTCCAGCACGCCGATCTGCGGGGTGTTGGCGGACGACGGCGAGGTCAGTTCGGCGGTGCTGGTCATGGGCTGGCCCCTGGAGCGGCTGGCGTGATCCGGCCAAGGCGGCCGGACGCGAAAGGCGCGAATTGTAGCAGCGGGGTCCTGCGGGCCTGGTTCAGGAGCAAATCCCCCTCAATCCCCCTTTTTCAAAGGGGGAGGTAAAAGCCGGAGAGTTCAGGCATCGCGCGCCGTTTTGCCCCCTTGACCAGCCATGCGGCTGTTGAAAGCGCAAAAGGGGGCGGGCGCCGAAGGCGACGGGGGATTGACCAGCTATGAGGCTGTTGAAAAGCGCTTGCTGTTGGCGGGGAGAACAAGACCCCCTTGTTCTTCCTTTTACCTTTGAAGAACACCCACCATCTCATTGCTCAGAGATCAAACCCCAGCAGCAGCGGATCATGATCCGAACTGCGCCAGGGCTGGCCGGCATCGCCGTGGAGGTAGCCGGCGCTGTCCGCCGAATCGGCGTTGAGATGCCACTCGGCCGCGCCGCGCAGGCGCGCCGACAGCGCGGGCGTGAGCAGGGCGTGATCCAGGCGGCCGCTCAGGCCGTTGTAGACGTAGCTGTAGGGCCGTTCCACCCTGGCTACGGCGAAGGCGTCGCGCCAGCCGGCCTCGCGCAGCCAGCGCACCGGGTCCTCCATCGCATAGGCGTTGAAGTCGCCGAGGATGACCGTCATCGCATCGCCCTGGCCGGTCGGATCCTGCTTCAGCCAGGCGTCGAGGCGTTGTGCCGAATCCAGCCGCAGCGCGTTCCAGCAACCCTGGGTGTCGCCCTGGTCCTGATCGGCGCCGGTGGCTTCCGAGCAGCCCTTGGACTTGAAGTGATTGGCCACGACCACGAACGCCGGCCCTTGCCCACGCCGGAACGCCTGTGCCAGCGGCACCCGGCTGCGGTCACCAAAGGGACCGCCCGCCAGCGTGGCGGGCTGGCCGACCGGCGTGAGCCGGGAGGCGCGATAGATCAGGCCGACCCGGATGGTGTCCGGCCCCGGTCCCTGGCCCGCGTCGATGAAGCGCCAGTCGTCGCCCTTCGCGTTCAGGGCCGTGACGAACTGGGCCAGGCTGGAATCGGGCCCGTAGCCATCGTTCTCCAGTTCCATCAGCGCCGCCACGTCGGCGTCGAGCGCGCGCACGGTGGCGACCAGCTTGGCCAGCTGCGCCTGCAATTGCTCGGGGGTCTTGGCGCCGCGCGGGGTCGGGAAGCCGCCGCCGTGGCCGTCGCCGTTGAACAGGTTTTCCAGGTTGAACGCGGCGATCTTGAGCGTGCCCGGCACGCGGGGCGCGAGCGGGTAGGCGGGGGCGGGCAGTGCCGGGCGACCGGTCAGTTGCAGGCGATGGCTGCCATGGCGCTCGTCGACGATGCCTTCGACGCCCTCCAGGACGGTGCCCACGCGCGGGATCGGTTGTCCGCCGAGCCAGGCGATGGCCTTGGGATCCCGGTCGCCGCTGCCGTCGTCCAGGGTCAGGCGGCGGCGGGCGTTGTCCTTCAGCACCTGCTTGAACGCCTCGCTGCCGGGCGCCGCCACCTCGCTGGGCTGCCACAGCCGGCCTTCGAACGCGGCGGTGAGCTCGCCGAAACGCTCGACCTGATCGGTGCCGCTGACGGTGAGCGGCGCGACGACGCGCACGCGCATGCCTTCCAGGGCTTCCCAGTCCGCGGGCGCGGCCGTCAGCGCGACCGGGGCGATCGCAGGCACCGGGGTTCCGAGGCGCTCGATGTCACCCGGGGTGATCGCGGTCAGGCGGCTGCCCTGCCGACCCGGTTCCAGCTCGGTGACCTCGCCCCGCACCCGGTAGCGCTGGCCGACCTTCGGCGTCTCGCCCTCATCCGCGTTGGCGTCGAAGGCCAGCGGAACGAACACGGCGTCCGAGGTCGCCGGATCGCCGTCGCCGGCATCCTGCAGGAAGAAGCCGCCCAGCCCCTGGCGGAAATCGGCGGTGACCACACCTTCGACCGTGACCGCCTGGCCCGCCAGCGGGCTGGCCGTGCCGGCGCCCTGGACCTGGCCGATGGCGATGACATCGGCATCCCCGGCCCGGGCCATCGCGGCGCAGGTCAGCAGGGCGGTGGCGAGCAGGGCGCGGCGAAAGGACATGGCGATGTCTGGTGGATTGTCGAGCCGGACATGATAGCCAGCGGGGATGACGGGTGATGGGGAAGCGCCAACGCTCCTCGACCGCCAAATGGCGGGGCATCCCCCTTTGACCAGCCACTCGGCGGTCGTGAAGCGCAACAAAGGGGGAGGCAAGACATCGGGGCGATCGGGAGCGGTGTTGTCAGCTCCCTTTTGAAAAGGGGGCGGGCGCCGGAGGCGAGCGGGAATTGGCTCTTGGCGCGGAGTTCGGATCACCAACGAAAAACGCCGCCCGAAGGCGGCGTTTTCAGCGACGCGTGCAAGCCGGAGGCTTACTTCACGTTCGCCAGCATCCAGTCGACCGTGGCGTGGATCTGCTCTTCGGTCAGGGCCGGGTTGCCGCCCTTCGGGGGCATGATGCCGCCGTCCGGACCGGTGAAGCCTTCGATGGCGTGCTTGTACAGGGTGTCCTTGCCCTTGGCGGCGCGCGCGCCCATGCCGGCGGCGGTCAGCATCGGGGCGTTGCCGGTGCCGTTCTTGTGGCAGGCGCCGCACAGGTTGTCGAAGATGACCTGGCCGTCGGTGGTGCCGCCGTAGGCGACCTGCGAAGCCGCGGCGGCGGCGGCGGCGGCCTGCGCGGCGGCCTGGGCCGCGGCACCGGTGGCGCCGGCGTACACCGCGCCTGACGGGGCGATGCGGCCCTCGGTGCGCTTGGCGGCCTGCGGGTTCACTTCCGCCGGGATCGAGGAGTGCAGGAAATGCGCACCGATGATCAGGCCCAGGGTGACGACGACCAGGAAGCCGATCACCATCGAGAAATGCTTGAGGAATTCGAGGTCGTAATTACGCACGTTCCACCTTTGGCAGCACGGCGGCGGGCCGTGCTTGGCTACGAAAAACGGGGTCGGAAACCGCCACCAGGGCGGGTTTCGCGGCAAGTGCCGGGCGCGGACGCCACGGACAGGGGGCCTATTATAAGCAGGGTGGCGGTTTCCGGCATATTCCAGGAGACCCGGTCCGCCGTCCCGGCTATTCCAGGGTGAACCACTGGACCTCGACGCGACGGTTCAGGTCACTGTCGGTGCCCGCCGGCTCCTCCCAGCCACGGCCGACCAGTTCGATCCGGTTGGCGTCCAGTTTGGGATGGCGTTCCAGCAGGGCATCGCGGACCGCCTGCGCGCGCTGGCGCGACAACTCCATCGCCTTCAGCGACATGCTCCGGACCAGTTCCTGTCCGCCCTGTTTCTGGAACTCGTTGCGGCGGCCGTCATCGACGTGGCCGCGCAGCAGCACCACCGAGCCGGGGCTGACCTGGAGGAAGTTCTTGATCGTGTCCAGGTAGCCGGCATTGGCCGGCGCGGACTTGTCGAGCACCGCCGAATTGGATTGGAAGAAGAACCGGATGTCCTTGCTCAGCAGGGCATCGCCCTCCAGCGAAACCTGCGCGTTGCCGCTGCGGATCGGCGCGATGGCGATGCTCTGGTTGGCGTACAGGCCTTTCTTCTTCAGTGCCTGCAGGGCGGAGGTGTCCACGAAGCGGGCCGGGTCGGCGGGGTTCTTGATCAGGTTGCCGTACACCAGCACCGAGGACTGGAAGATGCCCTGGAAAGAGCCGGCCGAATCGATGGTGCCTTCGAAGAAGGCCAGGTTCTCCGGCAGGTTGGACAGATGCACCTTGGACAGCTCGGCGCGGGTGTCGGCCTCGTTCCACTTGAAGGCCTTGGCGATCACCGGGATCTGCGTGGCCGCCTCGTCGCGGACCAGCCGGTTGCCTTCCAGCAGGCCGTGCACCAGTCCGCGCGCCCAGTCGGGATGGGCGGCGGCGAAGCCGCGATTGAGCAGCAGCAGGTCGGCGATGATCAGCAGGTTGCGGTTGCTGACCAGGGTCTTGGCGCGGCCGCCGGAGGCGGCGACGACCTCGTCGGTGCGCGGCGACCAGCCGACGCAGCCGTTCAGGCGCGGCGACCCGCCCTGGAGTTCGTGCTCGTAGGCGTCGCAGGCGACGAAGGCGTCCTCGTAGAACACCAGGCCCAGTTCGCCCGGTCCCGGGCGCCCGTCGAGGTCGCGCAGCACCTTGACCGGCACGCCGGCCTCGGAGGCCAGATAGCGGATGAAGAACTCGCTTTCGTTGAACTGCGAGGCCGCCAGCACCTTGCCCTTGAGCTGGTTGATGCTGGCGATGCCGGTATCGACCACCACCTGGTCGGCGCCGCGCGAGAAGCCGATCTGCGCCGGCACCACCACGTCGAACTGGCGGCCGAGCACGGCCAGGGTGTCGGCGGTGGTCACCGAGGCGGCGACCCGCCCGTTGTTGAGTTTGGACCAGCCTTCCTCCTCGTTGAGGCTCAGCCGGACCTGGAAGCCGTACTCGCGCGCGAAGAACGAATCCGGATTGGGCTCCAGTCCGCCGTTGGCCGCGATCAGGCCGGCATAGCCGGCGTACTCGCTGATGTCGACGTCGACCACGTTGCCCTTGGGCTGGTAGGTCGCCGCCGCATCCAGGTTGGGCAGTCCGGCCTGCGGTTCGACCGGCACCGGCGCCTTGCCGTCGGTGTTGCCGGCAGCCGCCTGCGAGGTCGTCACGCCCGCCGGCTCGTCCTTGCCCATGTCGCGCATCACCAGCCATGCGCCGAACGCGAGCAGCGCCAGCACCAGCACCGCGGTGATCAGCTTGCCGCTGGCATTGCCGGCCTGGCGGCGCGGCGGGGAAACGGATCGGCTCACGACGACTCTCCTTCTTCGATCACGGTACGGGGAACGGGCGGGCGCAGCACGGCCGACGGCAACCGGGGCTGCGCGTTCAGGTCGAGGACGCCCAACAGGTCGCGCTGGCCTTCCAGCCAGCGATTGGCTTCGGCGAAGGAGGCGCTGAGCGCATCCAGCGAGCTGCCGATGCTGCCTTCGTCGATGGCCAGCAGCGCCTGTTCGCGCAACAGCGCCACCTGCTGGCCGATGCGCTGCAACTCGGAGTCGACATGCTCGAGCCGGCGACCGGCATCGGCATGCGCGGCCTGGCGCTGGTCGATCACGGTCTTCTGCTGCTGCAGGCTGCGCCGCAATTCCTCGCTCAGGTCGTCGCGGCCCAGCCGCGCCTCGATGGTCGCTTCCTGCTTGTCCAGTACCGCGCTTTCCTCGCGCGCGGTGTGCACCACGCCGGCAATCGCGGTGCGCGCGGCCAGCAGGCGCAGATGCAGCCACACCAACTGTTCCAGGCTGTCCGCATGCGCCGCCATCACCGGCGACTTGTCGAGCATCTGGATGATCACGCGCGCCTTGTGCTCCAGCGCGTCCTGCTGGCGGCGTTGCGGGATGGGCAGCGGATCCCGCAGTTCGCGGTAGCGCCGATCCGCTTCCGACTCCTGCGGCAACGCCTGCGCATCCACCGTGGCGCGGAAGCGGTGATGGTTCGACAGCCAGTACAGATAGGCGATTTCCGCGCCCGCGCCGAGCACGAAGAAACCCGGCGTCAGGAAGATGCCGGCCAGCGCGAAGGCCGCCAGGCCAATCCAGTTGGGCGGAACCGGCATGCCCAGCGGACGCGCATTGAAGGCGGCCCAGGCGTAGCGGAACGCATTCATGGCGTTGTGCTCCCGGCCGCGAGCGGACGCAGCGAGGGCGGCACGAAACGCAGATCGGTGGCCTCGGCGACGGCGATGCGCATCTGGAACTCCAGCACCTCCAGCGGTACCGGCGGCTGGTAGCCGGCCAGCAGCGCGGCGATCGCCTCCAGCGGGGCGACGCCGGTGGTCTGGGCCTGCCGGTACGCCTTCACCGCGAAGGCTTCGGCGGCGCCGGGAGTCAGCAACAGCGGCAACGGGGACGGCAGCGCCAGCAATGCCTCAGCGCCCGGCGCCATGCCGAAGCGTTTCAGCAGGGCATCGAGCAGGGCCGCGCTTTCGGCGACGGTGGTGGTGGGCAGCAGCGGGATCTTGACGTCGATGCGGCCCGGCCGCTTCAGGTCGACTTCGATCAGGTCCGGGCGCGAGGAAGCCAGCACCCACATCACCCGGCCACGGTTGTCGGTGTCGGACATCTCCTGGGCGATCATCGAATACAGCCGGCCGGACAGGCCGCTGTCGCCGTTGCCCGAGTCGCGCTTGCCCAGCGTCTGGTCGGCTTCATCGATGAACACGATGCAGCGGCCAAGCGCGCGGATCAGGCGGAAGACCTTTTCAAGGTTGCCTTCGCTGGAGCCGACCCAGCGATCACGGAAGTTCTTCAGCTTCAGCACCGGCACGCCGGCTTCGCCGGCCAGGCATTCGACCAGGAAGGTCTTGCCGGTGCCGACCGGACCGCAGAACAGGTAGCCCATCGGCAGGGCGCGCAGGTTGGCCGCGCGCCACAGCGCGATGTCCTGGCGCAACCATTCCTTCAGCGCCGGCGGCGCCTCGTAGTCATCGAGCGTGCGACGGGAGTCGATGAACTCGACCAGGCCGCTGGCATCGCCCTCGACCAGCTGCTTCTTGACCCGCAGCCAGTCGGCCGGTCCCAGCGCGCGGCCCTGGTGGGCGCAGGTCCTCACCAGGCTTTGCAGGGCGCTGATGCTGACGCCGGTCAGGGCGCCGGTGATCATGCCGTCGTCGGCCCCGGCGAAGGCGCCCGGGTGATCCAGCCGCAGTTGCGCCAGCGCCTGGCCCAGCATGGCCTCGTCGGGCAGCGGCACGCGGATGCGCGCGACGCGTGGATGGAAAGCGATCTGCGGGTGCAGGTCGTTGAGGTTGTCGGCGATCAGGAAACTGGCGAAGGCCTGGTCGGTGAACGGAGATTCGCTGGCCCAGTCGCGCACCAGGCTGGCCAGGCTGGCGATCTCGAAGTCGCCGGCGCGCCCGCCCGGCAGCACCTGATCGATGCCGCGCATGATCACCGCCACGTGCTCGCCGTCGCCTTGTCCCAGCGCCTTCAGGTTGGCGAGGTAGCGCAGGTAGTGGGAAACGCGTTCGACCGCCGCCCGCGGTTCGCGCGGCCAGGCGGCGTCATCGCGACCGGCCAGCCACTGGCGCAGGCGATCGCTGCCGCGCAGCACGGTGAGCCCGTTGCCGGGGTCGTACTGGAACACCACGTCGAAACCGGTGAGCAACTGCGATTCCAGCCAGCGGGTCAGGCTGACCAGTCGCCCCGACAGCGGCAGGCGATCGCCGACGTTGCCGTACAGCACGAACTGTCCGTGCGCGCCGCTTTCATAGGCCAGCGCCAGTTCGTGCGCCCAGGCCGGGGCGTTGCTATCGAGCGGCATCAGTGCGCCTTCGCCTGCATGGCGGCCATCCTCCGGGCAAGGGCGGGGCGATCAGCCCGCGTCGTTTTCCGACACCGGTTTGGCAGCCTCGGCGGCGCCCATGCTGCGGGGCGCGGCTGGCGTCGCCGCCGGTTCGGCCTGCAGCGAAATGCCCTCGGCCGCGGCGAAATCCGCGAGTGCCTGGTCGGCCAGCGCCTTCTGCTCGGCTTCCTTGACCTCGATCTGGTTCATGTCGAGCGCATCGCGCGCGACCCGAGCGCGGCCGGCGGCCTTGTTGCGCTCTTCCTCGACCATCTCGTGCAGGCGATCGAGGGTGTCGCCGGAACCGCCGATCGTGGTGACCATGCCGGCGGCCATCTCGTTCATCTCCGCCAGCGCGTGCTTCATGCGCATGTCGTTGATGGCGCCCTTCAGGCTCTCGATCTTGGCGCGCGCGGCGGCCACGGCGACGTCGCGCGCCTTCACCAGGTTCTTGTAGGTGGCTTCGGCCTGCTCCATCTGGTCGCGGTTTTCCTGCAACTCGCGGCTGACCGTCTGCAGGCGCAGGGCGTGCTGGGCGGCGGCATCGCGGTTGCCCGCGCGCAGGTGGGCGGTGGTGCGCGCGCGCAGCTCGCGTTCTTCGTTCTCCAGCTTGCGCACCTGGCCGATCAGGCGCTCGGCCAGGCCGGCGTGGGTCGCCAGGCTCTGGTTGTAGCTGCCGATCTGCTTGCGCAGGTTTTCCTGTTCCAGTTCCAGCAGGGCTTCCGGATTGCGCTTTTCCATCCCCTTGACGAACTGCGCAAAGAAACCACGGAACACGTTCACTAACCGAGCCAGCATGGCGCCCCCGAAATCCTCTCGATGCGGGCTACTGTACGCGGCGCGTGCGGGCATTCCAACCGCGCCGCGACGGCGGGTCAGGGCGTCAGGTAAGTCACCACGGGCGTGGCGGCCTGCGCCAGCACGATGCGGATCGGCAGTTGGCCGTCGGCGCCGACGCCCGCGAGGGCGCGATCCAGCACGGCGCGCTTTTCCGCGCCTTCGATATGCAGGTACAGGTGGCGCGCGGCCAGCAGCACCGGCAGGGTCAGGGTGATGCGGGCTTCGCCGGCGCCGGGCGCACGCATCGGCAGCAGGCGTGCCGGCGAGGCCGGATCCAGCGCCGCGGCGAGGTGATCGCCGCCGGGGAAGAACGAGGCGGTATGGCCGTCGCTGCCCATGCCCAGCACGATCGCGTCGAACGATGGCGGCAGGCTGGCAAAGCGCCGTTCCAGTTCGGCCAGTGCGTCCTCCGGCTCCGGGGTGTCGCGGAACAGCGGCAGGAAATGCGCCGCCGCTGCCTCGCCCCGCAACAGGTGCTCGCGCAGCAGGCGGGCGTTGGAGCGTTCGTTGTCCGGCGCCACCCAGCGCTCATCGACCAGGGTGACGGTGACCTTGTCCCAGTCCAGCGATTGTTCCGACAGTCGCTGCATGAACCGCTTGGGTGTGGTGCCGCCGGACAGCGCCAGCAGCGCGCCGCCGCGGGCATCGATTCCCGCGCGCAGATCGGCGGCGACGGCCGCGGCCAGGGCGCCGGCCAGCGCCTCGCTGTCGGCGAAGGTGACCAGTTCGGTCGGGACGGGGGGGAGGAGGGACTGGGTCACGCGCTTACACCGTATCCTCGTGCCAGGTCCGGCCGTCGCGCTCGACCAGCGCGACCGCCGCGCTGGGTCCCCACGAACCGGCGGTGTAGGGCTTGGGCGTCTCGCGCTGGTTTTCCCACGCGCCCAGGATCGGGTCGATCCATTTCCATGCCGCCTCGACCTCGTCGCGGCGCATGAACAGGGTCGGGTTGCCGCGCACCACGTCCATCAGCAGGCGCTCGTAGGCCTCCGGCTGGTGCACGCCGAACGCCTCGGCGAAGCTCATGTCCAGCGGCACATGCTGCAGGCGCAGGCCGCCCGGACCGGGATCCTTGATCATCAGCCACAGCTTCACGCCCTCGTCCGGCTGCAGGCGCAGGACCAGCTTGTTGCCCATCACCGGGCCGGCGCCGTGCTCGAAGATCGAATGCGGAATCTGCTTGAACGCAATCACGATCTCCGACACGCGCTCGGGCAGGCGCTTGCCGGTGCGCAGGTAGAAAGGCACGCCGGCCCAGCGCCAGTTGTCCACTTCCGCCTTCAGCGCCACGAAGGTCTCGGTGCGCGAGTCCTCGCGGCCCAGTTCGTCCAGGTAGCCCGGCACCGCCATGCCGTTGACCGCGCCGGCGCGGTACTGGCCACGCACGGTCATGTGGCTGATCTCGTCGGCGGTGATCGGGCGCAGCGAGCGCAGCACCTTCAGCTTCTCGTCGCGCACCGCGTCGGCTTCCAGCGCCGCCGGCGGTTCCATCGCCACCATGCACAGCAGCTGCAGCAGGTGGTTCTGGACCATGTCGCGCAGCGCGCCGGAGGTGTCGTAGTAGGTCGCGCGCTTCTCCAGGCCGACCGTCTCGGCCACGGTGATCTGCACGTGATCGATGTGGTTGGCGTTCCACAACGGTTCGAACAGGATATTGGCGAAGCGCAGCGCCAGCAGGTTCTGCACCGTTTCCTTGCCCAGGTAGTGATCGATGCGGAAGATCTGGCTTTCCGCGAACGCGCTGCCGACCGCATCGTTGATCACCGTCGCGCTGGCCAGGTCATGGCCGATCGGTTTCTCGATGACCACCCGCGACTGGCCGCCATTGAGGCCGTGCGCGCGCAGGCGGTCGCACAGGTTCACGAACAGGCTGGGACTGGTCGACAGGTAGAACACCCGGATGCGGTCGCCATGGGCCTTGAGCGCGCTGGCGAACTCCTCCCAGCCCTCGTCCTTGGTCGCGTCCAGCGCGTGGTAGCCGAGCTTCTCCAGGAAGGCGGGCAGCTTGGCCTTGAGCGCCTCGTCGTTGCCGGCCGCGCGCTGCAGGGCGTCGCCCACCTTGGCGCGGTAGTCGGCGTCGGACTGCTTGTCGCGGGCCACGCCGATGATCCGGCTGTCCTCGCGGATCTGGCCGTCGGCATAGCGGCGCAGCAGGCCGGGCAGCAGCTTGCGCAGGGCCAGGTCGCCGGTGCCTCCGAAGATCACCAGATCGAAAGGGTCGACGGGCAGGGTCTTGGCGGTCACGTCGTCATCTCGTTCGCTTGTCAGGTGGGGAGGAACAATACCACCGGGCTACCACGCTGACCAATGAATCAGGCCAATGTAACCATTTGTCGGCTGATATTGCCTTTATTGGTACGTGAGTGGTATGTTCAGGGCCATGCAAAAAGCCCTGTTCGATGAATACCAGCGCCTGCAGACTGGCGAGTCCACCCGCGCCGTGGCTTACCTGCGCCTGCGCCGCGCCCTGCAGAACCTGATGGACGCCGGCGTGCTGCGCTCGGGCCAGGCCCTGCCCAGCGAACGCGATCTTGCCAACCTGCTGGGTCTGTCCCGCGTGACGATCCGCAAGGCGCTGGCCGGACTCATCGAAGCCGGCCTGCTGGTGCAGCGGCAGGGCGCGGGCACTTTCGTGGCCGAGCGCATCCTGCGCCAGTTCTCGCGCCTGACCAGCTTCACCGACGACTTGCGCGAGCGCGGCCTCAATCCGCAGGTGAAATTCCTCGAACGCAGCGTCGGCGAAGTGACACCGGAAGAATCGATGGCGCTGAACCTGTCGCCGGGTAGCGGCGTGGTCCGCATGTACCGCCTGCGCCACGTCGACGGCGCGCCGATCGCGATCGAACGCACCCTGGTGCCGCTGTCGCTGCTGCCGGATCCGGAAACCGTCACCACCTCGCTGTACGAGGCGCTCGATGCGCACGGCAACCGACCGCGCCGCGCCTTGCAGCGCCTGCGCGCGGTCGCGCTGGACGACGAGGCCGCCCGCCACCTGGAACTGCCGGTCGGCGCCCCGGGACTGCTGGTCGAACGCCGCGCCTTCCTGGAAGACGGCCGCGTGGTCGAATCCACCCGTTCCTACTACCGCGGCGACGCCTACGACTTCGTCGCCGAACTGCAGAGCGAATAGCGCCTGGCCGGCGCTGCCGGGAACCCATCGATTGCCATCGCGGCAACTCACGGCGCAAATGCTCATCACCCACCAGGTAGGAGCGGCCTCCGGCCGCGAGCTCTCCCGCGCGATGCCCGGTTGCGATGCACGCGACGGCGATGGCGGGGGACCACGCAAAGGCTCGCGGCGGGACGCCGCTCCTACCTCGTTCCGATTTCGCGCGTCCGCGTGGACGGGGCTTTCGTCGCCGGATCCGGGCTTTCGTCGGACCATGACCTCTGGACGCTTGACGCCGCCTGCAAGCCAACTGTACTGTTCGTACTAGTACAGTTGATTGAGGTGTTCCATGGCCCGTACCCAGGCCCTGATGATCCAGATCGCCACCGGCGACGCGCGTCCGATCAGCAAGCAGATCGTCGATGGCGTGCGGATGAAGATCGCCACCGCCGAACTCAAGCCGGGTGCGCAGTTGCCCAGCGTGCGCGGACTGGCCCAGCAGCTGATGATCAATCCCAACACCGTCGCCAAGGCCTACGCCGAACTGACCAGTGAAGGCTGGCTGGAATCGCGCCAGGGCCTGGGCCTGTTCGTGGCCACGCCGCGCCAGCGCCTGAGCGACGCCGAACGCGAGCGGCGCATGGACGACGCCGTGCAGGCGTTCGTGCATGAAGTGATCGCGCTCGACTACCCGCCCGATCGCGCGCTGGCGCGGCTGGACGAGGAACTGCGCGTGATCGCGCCGAAAAAGAAATCCGCCTGACGCGCATCCGCGCGTCCCCCTTCCGCGTTCCGTCACCCGACCCTGGGACGACCATGAGCACTCCCGCTTCCGACTACGTGATCGAAACCGTCGCGCTGAGCAAGCGCTACGGGCGCAAGCTGGCGCTGGACCACCTCGACCTGCGCATTCCGCGCGGGCGCATCCACGCCATCGTCGGCGCCAACGGCGCCGGCAAATCCACCCTGTTCCGCGTCCTGCTCGGCTTCCTGCCGCCGACGGTGGGGCAGGCGCGCATCCTCGGCCGCGACAGCCAGCGGCTGCGTCCGGAGGACCGTGCACGCATCGGCTTCGTCAACGAGGAACACACCCTGCCCGGCTGGATGAAGGTCGCCGCGGTGACCGCGATGCAGCGGCACCAGTACCCGCGCTGGAACCAGCACGCCTACGACGAGGTGCTGGGCCATTACCACGTGCTGCCGGAGCAAAAAGTCGCCCAGCTCTCGCGCGGCGAGCGCGCCGGACTGAACCTGGCGCTGGCGCTGGCGCAGGGACCGGAACTGCTGGTGCTGGACGAACCCACGCTGGGCCTGGACGTGGTCGCCAAGCGCGCGTTCCTGGAATCGCTGATGTACTCCAACGCGGCCGAGCAATGCACGGTGATCTACTGCTCCCACCAGATGGAGGAAATCGAGCGCATCGCCGACAACCTCATCATCCTGGAACGCGGCCAGCTGAAGAACATGTCCGCGCCGGAGGAATTCTGCGCGCGGGTCACCCATTGGGTGGCGGACATCCCGTTCAAGGGACCGGATCCGGCGACCGTTCCCGGCCTGCTTCAACTGCAGCGGCTGGACGGCCTGCACCACTACCTGGTGCTGGACCAGGACGAGGACTTCGCCGAGTTCCTGCGCGCCAGCGGCGCGCGCTCGATCCAGAGCATGCCGGTCAGCCTGGATCGCGCGGTCAACGGCTTCCTGACCAAGAACCACGCCGCGCCGGCGCAACCGCAACGGCAGCACTGAGCGCGCGGAGAGGACACGATCATGTGGGACATGTTCAAGGCTGAAATGCAGCGCTTCCGCATCTGGGCGATCGCCTACGCGGTGCTGCAACTGGTGATCCTCGGGTTCATGACCCGGGTGGTCGATCTGGCCCAGCAACCACGGCTGGTCTACGAAGTGCTGGCCGGCGTCTACGCCGTCACCGGCCTGCTGCTGGGGCTCTATCAGATGGGCGGCTACCGCAAGCCGAACACCTGGATGAACCTGCTGCACCGGCCGATTCCGCATGGAAAGCTGGCGGCCGTGCTGGTAGGCGCGGGCGCGCTGCAACTGGCGGTGGCGGTCGTGCTGCCACTGTGGCTGCTGGCCGGCTGGCAGGAGTTCATGACCGCGCGGGTGGTCGATCATCGCCATCTGCTGCTCGGCGTATCGGCGTGGCTGATTGCGGTCTGCGCCTACCTCGCCGGCGCCTACGCGATGCTGGCCAACCGCCGCTATGGATACAGCGGAATCGCGCTGTTGTCCTGGCTGGTGTTCAGCCAGGCCACCGGCCTGGGCGCGATCGCGGTGCAGCTGATCACCCTGGCGATGCTGGCGGGAATGGTGTGGGTCGCATTCAAACCGGATCTCGGCGCGGCGCCCCACACCCTGCCACGCACCTTCTTCACCGCGGTTCCGTTGCAACTGGCGATGTGGCTGGCGCTGGTGATGGTGGGCTTTGGTATCGAATTCCTGTGGATCGCGCAGGGCTCCCATCCGAACAACGCGCCGGTGCCGGCCGCTGGCGGCGAGAAGGAGTCCGAGAACGCCGAGGGCAAGGATCTGATGGTGATGGGCCTGCGCGGCAGCCGCGACCCGCAGGCGCCGTTGTGGCGGGAACAGGCGCAGATTTCGGAGGTCTTCTCGTTTGGTCCGGGCCTGCGCGCGACGCCGGTGCGCAACGAGCTGGTCAATATCGTGCCGATGGAATTCGACGACGAGCAGCACCGCATCCGCTGGGTGTTCAGCCACGATCGCATGCGCCTGGAAGGCTACAGCCTGGTGGACTACCGCAGCGTCGGCGAACTCGGCGTGGAGGGCGACGCGCCGTTCCCGGAGCCGGTAATGCCCGGGCCGGAGAACAGCCTGATCGGCACCACCCGCGTTTACCAGTACGACAGCGACCAGAAGCGGGTGGTGCCGCGCCTGCGGCTGCCGGCGGGGGAGCGGATCACCGGCTATGACCGGGTGGGTGACGATCTGGCCCTGCTCAGCGACCGCGCCGTGTACTTCTACGACGGGCGCGACCTCGCGGCCAGCGACGGCATGCTCACGCCGCGCCAGCGCCTGGCCATTCCGGGCAAGGTCGGCGACCTGTATCGTGCCGACGCGATCGAACTGCTGGACGGCTATCTGGTGTCGTTCCTGTTCAGTCGCAGTGCCCATAACGCAGAGGGTGCGCTGCCCTACCAGCAGATGACGCGAATCGACGATCAGGGCAGGGCCATGCCGATCATGCGAAGGGATCTCAAGAGCGGCTTCCCCGCGCTGTGGCGCTACCAGAACTGGTTCCCCGCGCCGGTGATCTATGAATTGCAGCGCGCCGCACGCCGGCTGTTCGCGGGTTACCAGATCACCGACGACACCGCGCGCCCGCCGGTGCCTCGCCAGGTGGCCGTCATCGCTGGCGTGCTCATGCTGCTGTCGCTGCTGGGCGCGGTGTGGTGGACGCGGAAGACCGATCTGTCCATGCCCGCACGGATTGCCTGGATCGTCGCCTGCGGCGTGCTCAGCCTGCCGGCGTTGATGAGCCTGCGGCTGATCCACCCGCGCCGCGAAGTGCTGCAACCGCAACTGGTGGCGCAACCCGCGCTGGCCTGAACCGTATCGTTCTCCGGCCGTCTCGACGGCCGGATACAGGAGAATGCTGATGAGCTTGTCATCGCTGCCGCTGGCGGCGCCGGTCGCGCGCGCGTCCGACTCGCCGTTCCGCCCACGTTGCCGGTTCGCATGGTTGATGATTCTCGCGACCCTGTGCGCGCCCGCCCGTGCCGACGAGGACGCCGCGCTGCGCGCCGCCGTCGCCGCCGAACGCGCTCGGCCCGTCGCGCCGATGTTCGCGCGGATCGATTTCATCGCCCGTCCCATCCTGATCGGCGCCTGGCTTTCGCCGGATGGAAAACAGGTCGCCTTCCTCAAGGATGAGGGCGCCAACCGGGGCGTGTGGCTGCTGCCAACCGCGGGCGGTATGCCGAAGCGGGTGCTCGCACACACCGACGCGGACGAACTGTCGTGGTCGCGCGACAGCCGCTGGCTGTTCCTGGCGTCCTCCCGCCAGCTGTTCGCGCTGGCGGTGGCGGGGCAGTCCGGCTCCGGGGCGATCGATCGCCTGGGCGGGACCTTCGAGCGCCGCTTTGTCGCCGTGGATCCCGCGTCGCCCGCCGCGGCCTTCGTGATGGAGAGTCCCCCCGCGATCACGCGCCAGCCCAGGCGCTGGCGGATCCAGCGCGTGGACGTGCAGGGCAAGCAGACGCTGGTGCACGAGGACGCGCGGGAAATCATCGATTTCGAAGTGGATCCGCTGGGAAGGCTGGCCTGGATGGCCCGGGTGGAAGGCGAGGCGCACGTCATCCTGCGCGTGGAGCAGGGGCGCGCGCGGCCGGTGCTGCGCTGCGAGCGATTGCAGCGCTGCTCCATGCTGGGCACGCTGGAGCAGGGACGCGATCTCCTGCTCAACACGGATGCCGACGGTGATCTCGGCCGACTGGCGCGCCTGGATGCGCAGGGAAAACTGCGCACACTGCATGCCGACCCGCGCAATGAAGCCGATCTGGCGCAGGTGACCCTGGATCCGGTGACCCGCGAACCCCTGTTCGCGTCCTATCGCAGCACCGACGCCATGGCCTATGGCCTGCAGGCGGAGGCGGCGCGATCCCTCGCCTTGCTCCAGCAACGCCTTCCGCACCGCGACCTGCGCATCGAGGTCGGGCGCGGTCCCGCCGCGCACTGGCTGGTGCACGAGCGCGCCGCCTCCCTGAAGGGAGAACGCCTGTACCTGTTCGACCCGCGCGACGGCCTGCTGCGCGAAGTGCTGGGGGATCTGGGTTTCCGCCACGACCGCACGCCGGTCCGGCGGCTTCCCGAGTCGGCGATGGCGCGCAAGATCGCCTTCAGCTGGCGCGCGTCCGACGGCATGCGCGTGCATGGCTTCGTGCTGGTGCCGCCCGGCGTGGATCCCGCGCGCGCGCCGCTGGTGGCCAACGTCCACGGCGGTCCGTTCAACCTGTTCCGGCCTGAGTTCGGCGGGCAATCGCAGATGCTCGCCAATCGTGGCTACGTGGTGTTCGAACCGAACTTCCGCGGATCCACCGGACACGGTCGCCGTTACCTGTTCGCCGGCAATGGCGACTTCGGCAACGGCCGGGTCCAGCAGGACATCGTGGAAGGCGTGCGCCACCTGCTTGCCCAGGGCATAGGCGACGGCCAGCGCGTCGGCATCCTCGGCGCCTCCTTTGGCGGCTACTCGGCGCTGCAGGGCGTGACCTTCCAGCCGGATCTGTTCAAGGTCGGCATCGCCGCGGTGCCGCCGGCGGACTTCGGCTGGGTGCTGCGCTGGTACGCGCGCGGGCGCGACCAGATGACCCGCGGCGTGCCGATGGCCGCGACCATGCGGATGCTGTCGCTGGATCCGGCCGATGCCGGCGTGATGGAACGCCTGCGCGCGCAGTCGCCGATCGCCAATGCCGCCTCGCTGCGCAGGCCCGTGCTGTTGCTGGCCGGCGCGGACGACGAACGCGTGCCGATCCGCAGCGTGCTGCATTACGCCGCGCAACTGCAATCGATGGGCAAGGACGTCACCTTGTTCGTCGATGCCGAGGGACGCCACCAGCTGGTCAATCCGGTCACCCGCGAAGCCTATCTCTATCTCGTCGAGACCATGCTGCACCGGCACCTGGGCGGACGCGCGCCGTTGCCGCCGGATGCGGCCTTGCGCGAATCGTTGCGCAAGAACCTGCGCCTGGATGACGAGCGACTGCGGCCACGCTGACGCGGCTATACTCGCGCCCCTCGAACGAGGGGACGGGGATGCCATGGAAGGGAACGGGAAACGCCGTGCATCGGTGCTGACGGCCGGGGCCTGGTTGCTGACGGCGTGCGCCGCCGCCATCGCCACGCCGGATTCGCCCGAGCAAACCACGGCGACGCGCGAGCTGCCGCCGCGGGTGCGGGAGGATGTCGACGCGATCACCCGGCAACTCCTGCAGGTGCGGGACGCCGACAATGAGCTGTCCTGCACCAGGGCGGTGGAGAACGCGCGCTCGGGCGTGGAAACCATGCTGGAAGTCGGCCAGCGCAATCTCGATGGTGGCTACCTGGCCCGCGCGGATTTCGATCGCATGGCGGCGCCGTTGAGGACGCAGCTGGAGGGCTTGACGCTCGCCGACTGTGAAGGCGCGACCGGCGAGCGCCGGGAGTTCTATCGCTGCATGTCCAGCGACTACAACCACGTGTTGGCCTGCGCCAAGGCCCACCGGTAGCGAACGAGCCTTCCGGGCACCTCGCGCATCCGGCCGCGGCGCGGCGGGTGCCGCTTTCATCGCGAGTGGGTTTGTACCGATCTAAACCGGCCTGCCTCACCACCAAAGAAATACCAATCACCGGATTGGTGCATCGCACGATGCAAACACGATCCCGTTGCGTAAGCTGACAGCGCTGTCATCAGCGGCGGGAAACCTTGTGCTTGCCGGCGTGTGATGCCGCGATTCCGCCTGTCGTCCGCCGGGTGGATCCCATGGAGCCGCGACTGGCCGCGCATCGTGCGACAGCGCGCGTGTTTCCACGGATCCCGATGCGCGACGATGCGCCATCCATTACCACGGGAGCCCGTAGTGGAACTGTCCGCACTCGATATCGGCATCGTCCTGGTCTATCTGGCCGGCATCTTCATCCTGGCCCAGTGGGTGTCCCGCGAGAAGGGCGGCCACCAGAAGGACGCCAAGGACTACTTCCTGGCCAGCAAGTCGCTGCCATGGTGGGCGATTGGCGCGTCGCTGATCGCCGCGAACATTTCCGCCGAGCAGATCATCGGCATGTCCGGTTCCGGCTACGCCATCGGCCTGGCCATCGCCTCCTACGAATGGATGGCGGCACTGACCCTGCTGATCGTCGGCAAGTTCTTCCTGCCGGTGTTCCTGCGCAACGGCATCTACACCATGCCGCAGTTCCTGGAGCAGCGTTACGGCACCCGCATCCGCACCCTGATGGCAGTGTTCTGGCTGCTGCTGTACGTGTTCGTCAACCTGACCTCGATCATGTGGCTGGGTTCGATCGCGGTCAGCCAGGTGACCGGCATGGATCAGATGCTGGCGCTGACCCTGCTGGGCGTGTTCGCGCTGGTGTACCAGCTATACGGCGGGCTGAAGGCGGTAGCGCTGACCGACATCGTGCAGGTGTCGCTGCTGGTGCTGGGTGGCCTGCTGGTCGCCGGCCTGACCCTGAGCCATATCGGCGAAGGCGCGGGCGTCGTCGCCGGCTTCCAGAAGCTGTGGTCGCAGCATCCCGAGCACTTCGAGATGATCCTCGGCAAGGACAACCCCTTCTACAAGGATCTGCCCGGCATCAGCGTGCTGATCGGCGGCATGTGGATCATGAACGTCAGCTACTGGGGCTTCAACCAGTACATCATCCAGCGCGCGCTGGCCGCCAAGGACATCGCCGAGGCGCAGAAGGGCGTGCTGTTCGCCGCCTTCCTCAAGCTGCTGATGCCGGTGATCGTGGTGCTGCCGGGCATCGCCGCGGTGGTGCTGGCGCCGGGACTGGAGAAACCTGATCAGGCCTACCCGACGATGATGCGCCTGCTGCCCACCGGCATCCTCGGCCTGGTGTTCGCCGCGCTGGTGGCGGCGATCGTCGCGTCGCTGGCGTCCAAGATCAATTCGGTGGCGACCATCTTCACCCTCGACTTCTACGCCAAGTCCAAGAGCAAGCCGAGCGAGGCACGCCAGGTGAAGGTCGGCCGCATCGCCGCCGCCGTCGCCGTGCTGCTGGGCATCCTGGCGGCCAAGCCGCTGCTGGGCAGCTTCGACCAGGGTTTCCAGTTCATCCAGGAATTCACCGGTTTCTTCACTCCGGGCATCGTGGTGATCTTCGTGCTCGGCCTGTTCTGGAAGCGCGCCAACGAGGCCGGCGCGCTGGCCGCGGCGCTGGGTTCGGTGCTGCTGTCGGCGGCTTTCTTCTGGGCGCAGAAGACCGGCGTCTACCTGTTGCCGTTCATGGACCGGGTCGGCATCGTGTTCCTGGCCGCGCTGGTGCTGGCGGTGGTGGTGTCGCTGGCCACCGCGCGCGCCGAAGGCAAGGATTTCATCCGCACCGACGATGTGGACTACCGCACCCCGGGCGTGTTCAACATCGGCGCGGTGGGCGTGATCATCATCCTGTTCGCCCTGTACACGATCTTCTGGTGATTCGCGGGCGCGCGCTTGCCTGGCTCGGAACGGCGCGAGAAGCAGCGGAGCGAGCTCCGCTCTACGTAGAGCCGAGCTTGC